>PNND01000448.1 GCA_013824045.1 Rhodobacter sp.
CGGGTCGGCCTGACCGCGCTCGATCTCGATCGCCTCAAGCTGGTTGTTGGCGATGGGATCGAAGCCCTTCACCCCGGTGGCCACATCGCCATCGGCGATGCCTTGCACTTCCAACTCGTGCATGTCGCAGAAATCTGCGATCTGCTTGAAGGACAGCGTGGTGTTGTCGACAAGCCAGACGGCGGTGGCCTTGGCCATAAGCGGCTTTGTCATCGGATCGCTCCTTGCAATATCTCTCTCGGGCCGGGAAATCGGCTGCGACCGGGGTCGCCATTCCGCGATTTCGGGGAAGTTCACGGGCGGATATAGTGAGTTTTGACGACAGAGGAAAGCAAAAATGCGTGTGATTGTTCTGGCCATGATGGCCCTGCTGATGGCCCCCTTGGCGCGGGCCGAAGGGGAACGGGCGGGGGATTTCGATTACTATGTGATGGCGCTGTCCTGGTCGGCGAACTGGTGCGCCCTGACGGGGGATGCGCGCGACGATCCGCAGTGCGATGCGGGGCGTGGGATCGACTTTGTGCTGCACGGGCTGTGGCCGCAGTACGAGGAGGGCTGGCCCAGCTTTTGCCGGACGGTGGAACGGGACCCGCCCCGCAGTTTGACCGCCGCGCAGGCCGATCTGTTTGGCGGCGCGGGGGCGGCGTTCTATCAATGGAAGAAGCATGGGCGCTGCGCGGGCCTGTCGGCGGGGGAATATTTCCGCACGGCGCGGGAGGCGTTTGAAAGCGTAACGGTGCCGGAGGTGTTCACCCGGCTGCGGCAGGATATCCGCCTGCCCGCCGATGTGGTGGAGGAAGCGTTTCTGGAGGCCAACCCCGCCCTGTCGCCCGAGGATGTGGTGGTCACCTGCCGTGACGGGATGGTGCAGGAGGTGCGGATCTGCCTGACCAAGGATCTGGACCTGCGCGCCTGCAACACGGATGTGGGGCGCGTGTGCCGGGGAACGGTGGCGATGGAGGCGGTGCGCTGAAACTTGCGCCAGATCAGGGCGGCGGAGTGGGTGAGGGTGTCTGATGTCACGCGGGACTCATCCGCGAAAGGACATGACATGGCACTTCTGGCAAAGGGAACTTGGGTTGTCGTGATGGACGAGGAGCGGGCCATCATACTGGAAAACACCGGGACGGTGGACAGGCCCCACCTGCAAGAGATCGACAGGATCGAGGCTGAGCCGCTTGCACCCTACAGTGACCGGCCTGGCCGCGTGTATGATATGGGCAAGGAGCAGAGATCGGCGATGGAACAGCCGGACATTGACCGCATCGCGGGCGCGCGGCTGGCCGCGCATGTGGTGGCGCATCTGAAGCAGGTTGCGGCGGACCGGCCGCTGATGATCACAGCACCGCCGCAGGTTCTGGGGGCCGTGCGCGCGGAACTGGCGCGGCAGGATGCGCTGGCGGGGCCGACCAAGCTGAACCTGCTGGGCAGCTTTGCCAAGACGCTGACGGGGATGCCGGTGGCCAAGCTGCCACCCATCCTCCAAGCCGCGCTGGACGAGGTCTAGATCACTCGACCTTCAGCACGATCTTGCCGACATGGCCCGAGCTTTCCATGCGGGCATGGGCGGCGGCGGCATCGTTCAGCACGAATTCGCTGTCCATCACCGGGCGGAACTTTCCGGCGGCGATCATCGGCCAGACATGCGATTCCACCTCGGCCGCGATGCGGGATTTGGCAAGATCGCTTTGCGGGCGCAGGGTCGATCCGGTGATGGTGAGGCGGCGCATCATCACCTCGGCGAAGTTCAGCTCCACCTTGGGGCCTTGGAGGAAGGCGATCTGCACGAGGCGGCCTTCCGTCGCCAGCGCCTTGACGTTGCGGGGCAGGTAGGGGCCGCCGACCATATCGAGGATCAGCTGCGCGCCGCCTTCGTCATGCATCATGGCGACGAAATCGCCGTTGCGGTAGTTCAGCGCCTTTTCTGCGCCCAGCGCCTCGCAGGCGGCGCATTTGTCATCCGATCCGGCGGTGGTGAAGACCCGCGCGCCCAGCGCCTTGGCGATCTGGATGGCGGTGGTGCCGATGCCCGATGATCCGCCATGAACAAGGAAGCGTTCGCCCGCCTTCAGGGCACCGCGCATCACCAC
>PNND01000425.1 GCA_013824045.1 Rhodobacter sp.
GCGCGCATCGCGCGCAGCACCTCCAGCGGCCAGCGCATCCGGTTTTCCAGACTGCCGCCATAGGCATCGGTGCGGATGTTCGATTTCGGGCTGATGAAGGACGACACAAGATAGCCATGCGCGGCGTGCAGTTCGATCATGTCAAAGCCTGCGCGCTTCGCCATTTCGGTGGCTGCAACAAACTCCGCCGTAACCGCCTCCATATCCACCCGCGTCATCTCACGCGGGGTGGCGTTCTTGGCCGACCACGGCAAGAGCGATGGCCCGATGATCTCCCAATTCCCCGCAGGCAGCGGCGCGTCGCCGTCTTCCCATCCGACCTGCGTCGATGCCTTCCGCCCTGCATGGCCGATCTGGCAACAGATCTTGGCCTCCGTCTCGGCATGGACGAAATCCACCACCCGCTTCCACGCCACCTCATGTTCCGGCGCGTAAAGCCCCGGACAGCCCGGCGTAATGCGCCCCTGCGCGGATGTGCAGGTCATCTCGGTATAGACCAGCCCCGCGCCGCCCTTGGCGCGTTCGCCGTAATGCACCAGATGCCAGTCGGTCGGGCAGCCCTCTACCGCCTTGTATTGCGCCATGGGCGAGACGACGACACGGTTCTTTAACGCCATATCCCGCAGACGGAACGGCGCGAACATGGGCTTTCGCCCCTTCACCCCGCCCGCCTGTTCCTGAAACCAGTCCTCCGTCCGGCCCAGCCATTCGGGATCCCGCAGTCGCAAGTTTTCATGCCCGATCCGCTGGCTGCGGGTCAGCAGCGAATAGGCGAATTGCTCGGGCGGCAGGTCCAGATAGCGCTCCACCTGCTCGAACCACTCCAACGAATTGCGTGCCGCCGATTGCAGGCGCAGCACCTCCACCCGCCGTTCATCCTGATAGCGCTGGAAGGCCGCCTCCATCGTGGGTTCGCTGTGCAGATATTCCGCCAGCGCAATCGCGGAATCGAAGGCCAGCCGCGTGCCCGATCCAATGGAGAAATGCCCCGTCGCCGCCGCATCGCCCATCAGCACCACGTTCTCATGAAACCATTTGCCACAGACCACGCGCGGAAAGTTCATCCACACCGCCGACCCGCGCAGATGCGCCGCGTTGGAGATCAACTCATGCCCGCCCAGATGGCGATCGAAAATCTTCCGGCAAGTCTCGACCGTGTCCTCTTTGGACATGTCGGCAAAGCCCCACGCGTCCCATGTCTCTTGCGCCATCTCGACGATGAAGGTCGCGGTCTTGTCGTCAAACTGATAGGCATGCGCCCAGACCCAGCCATGCTCTGTCTTCTCGAAGATGAAGGTAAAGGCATCATCGAACTTCTGCTGCGTGCCCAGCCAGACGAACTTGCACAGGCGCATGTCGATATCGGGCTGGAACACGGGTTCATATTCCTGCCGCACCGCCGAATTGATGCCGTCGCAGGCCACGACGATATCGTATTCCTTGCGGTATTCCTCGGCCGATTTGAATTCCGTCTCGAACTGCAGATCGACGCCCAGTTCGCGCGCCCGCGCCTGCAGCAGGATCAGCATCTGCTTCCGCCCGATCCCCGCAAAACCATGCCCGCCTGATACCGTGCGCACTCCGTCATGCACCACGGCGATATCATCCCAATAGGCGAAATGATCGCGGATCGACTGGGTCGACACCGGATCATTCCGCCCCATCCGCCCCAGTGCATCGTCCGACAGCACCACGCCCCAGCCGAAGGTGTCATTCGCCCGGTTGCGCTCCAGCACCGTGATCTGATGCGCCGGATCGCGCAGCTTCATCGAAATTGCAAAATAAAGGCCGGCAGGGCCGCCGCCCAGACAGAGTATCTTCATGGCCCAAATCCCAGATGGCGCGGAATGCGCCTTGGGGAAAACCTACACCGGGCCAAAACAATTTCAAGCTTGAAATTTTCGGGCTTGAAATTTTTGGCCCGCTGGCGAAGATCACGATCATGGACCTGATCATTGACCGCAACGAGGGCTGGGCCCGCCTGACCCTCAACCGCCCAGCGCAGAAGAACGCGCTGAACACCGCGCTGCTGGCGGCGGTGGCGGCTGCGCTTGGGTCGCTGGCGGCCGATCCCGCGATCCGCGCCGTT
>PNND01000344.1 GCA_013824045.1 Rhodobacter sp.
CTGCCGGGCGAGAAGCCCACGCTTTCGGACTGGGCCGATCACATGACCACCGTGTTCCCCGAGGCGCGGGTGAAGCGTTATATCGAAATGCGCGGTGCTGATTGCGGGGATTTCGCGCATATCGTGGCGTTGCCCGCCTTCTGGGTGGGGCTGATGTATGACCAGACCGCGCTGGATGCGGCATGGGATCTGGTGAAAGGCTTTGATGCCGAGACGCGCGAGGCGTTGCGCGTGGCGGCATCGGTTGACGGGATCGCGGGCCGCGTGGGCGCGGTGAAGATCGCCGATCTGGCGCGGGCGGCGGTTGCCCTGTCCCATGCAGGGCTGGCCGGGCGGGGCTTGGGCGAGGAACGCTGTCTGGAGCCGCTGGTGGCCACATTGGACAGCGGGCAGACACAGGCGGATCGCTGGCTGTCGCTCTATCATGGCGAATGGGGCGGGGATCTGGGCCGGATTTATCAGGCTGCGAGTCTTTAGGCTGGAAGGACCGTGCCGCTGACGGTGCAGGGGCCTGTGCAGACAGATGTGCATAGGCGGGTGTGACCAACGGCCGACCCCGTCCTGTCCCTGACCGGGGACCTGTTGTCGCGCGCTTTGCCCCAGACGGGAAGCCGCCCCGGGTTAGGCCCGGGGCGAGGTTTGCCTTGATTAGGCAGTTACCGGGTTTGCGCCAAAGCGATTGGGCCCGGCCGTGCCGCGGCTGGCGAAAAAGACGATCAGCACGATCCACCCGATCACCGGGATGAACCAGATGAGCTGCCACCAACCGGTGCGGTCAATGTCGTGAAGTCGGCGCGCGCCTACGGCAAGGGAAGGCAGGAGCGTGGCGAGCGACCAGATGTTGGCAAGGAGACTGCCGCCCATCATCCCGCCGTCCCCCATACCCCGGCCGCCGCCCAAGAGCACGGTCAGGATGATGCTGACGATCAGGTTGAAGAGCACGAACCACCAGTATTCCGACCGCCGCGCGCGGCCCTCGAAGGTGGCGTATTTGGAAAAGACGGCCTTTACGGCCTCGATCATGTTCATTCCGGTTCCCTCGTACCATTTTTGGCCTGCGCATCGCGTTGGTGGATGGCGGCACCTGAGCGTTGCGCAGGTTGGGATTTGGATCAACCCGGATTTCGGAGGTTCGGGCACTGATCTGGCGGAGCGGCGTGCCGCCGCACGCCTTTTGTGTCGGAGGCGCCTGCGCGCCTCCTCCGCGTTCAAGGGGCGTGCCGCCCCCTCTGTCCGCGCGTGCCGCGCGGCCATTCACCCCTGGCGAGTATTTGGGCCAAGGTGAAAAGCTGGGAAAAGTAGGGGGGCGGTTTGCCCACCCGCGCGCGGGCCGAGGGTGCCGGTCAGGCCGCTTTCTTCTTGCCGATCTTGGGTTCCGTGCCAGCGCGCAGGCGGCGGATGTTGGCAGCGTGGCGGATCCAGACCAGCGCGGCCAGCAGAAGGGTCAGAAGCACCGCGTCGGTATAGTCCGCAAAGGCGAGAAAGCCCGGGGTGAGCGCTGAGGCTGCGAGCGCGGAGACCGAGGAGATGCGGCTGATCGCGGCTGTGACGGCCCATGTGGCGCAGGCCATGAGACCCACGGGCCAGAAGAGTGCCAGCAGGATGCCGAGGAAGGTGGCCACACCCTTGCCGCCCTTGAAACCCAGCCAGACCGGGAAGAGGTGGCCAAGGAAGGAGGCGAGCGCGGCGAGTTGCGCGGCATCCTCGCCCACCATCGCGCGGGCGATCAGCACGGCGATCCCGCCTTTGGCGGCATCAAGGATCAGCGTCGCGGCGGCGGCGGGTTTGTTGCCCGTGCGCAGGACGTTGGTCGCCCCAATATTGCCCGAACCGATCTGGCGCAGGTCGCCCAGACCCATCATCCGCGTGATGACCACGCCAAAGGGGATGGAGCCCAGCAGATAGGCAAGCGCCGCCGTCAGGGCCAGAGCGAGGGGGGCAGAGGTGATGTCGGGCAGAAAGATCATGCGCGGTAGACCTGTGTTCCGTTCACGAAGGTAGCCAGCACCTTACCCTCCATCCGCTGGCCGTCAAACGGCGTGTTCTTGGATTTCGACC
>PNND01000162.1 GCA_013824045.1 Rhodobacter sp.
TGGACCTGACATCCTGGGGCGCGGACCTGCCTGCGACGCCGCGCCTGGGCGATCTGGTGATGCGCATCTTGCGGCTGGTGCCGGATCTGGCGCGGCTGCGGATCAGTTCGATCGACAGCATCGAGGCGGATGAGGCGCTGATGGGGGCGATTGCCACGGAGCCGCGCCTGATGCCGCATCTGCATCTGAGCCTGCAGGCGGGGGATGACCTGATCCTGAAGCGGATGAAGCGGCGGCACTTGCGGGATGACGCGATCCGGTTCTGCGAAGAAGCGCGGCGGCTGCGGCCCGATATGATGTTCGGGGCGGATATCATCGCGGGCTTTCCGACCGAAACGGAAGAGATGTTCGCCCGGTCTGTCGATCTGGTGGCCGACTGTGGGCTGACCTTTCTGCATGTGTTCCCGTTCAGCCCTCGCAAAGGCACGCCCGCCGCGCGGATGCCGCAGGTGAAAGGGCCTGTGGTGAAGGAGCGGGCCGCGCGGTTGCGGGCGGCAGGGGAGGCGGCGCTTGCGGCGCATCTGGCAGCACAGGTGGGGATGACCCACCGCGTGCTGATGGAAGGGCCGCGCATGGGGCGGACGGAGCAGTTCACGGAAGTGGCGTTCGGCAGCGATCAGCCGGAAGGGCAGATCGTGACGGTGCGGATCGCAGGGTTCGCGGAAGGGCGGTTGGTGGCCGAGGGCGCGTAGATGGTGAAACGGTATCTTTACGCCGCAATCTTCGTGCTGCTGGGTTGGCTGTTCATTCCACCAGAGTTCATCGACTGGTGGCGCACCGAGAAGCCGACGACCATCACCATCGGTGACTGATCAGCCCCGGATCGTGTCGCCCGGTTGCAGGGTTGGAAAAAGCTCAATCACCTCACCCCCTATCGTGCCTTCGTGCTTGCCTGCGATGATTTCGGCGGCGCGGCGGCCGATCTCAAGCCGGCAGGCATCCATCGTGGCGAGTTTGCGGGGCAGGCCGTCAAGCAGTTCGACGCCGTTGAAACCGGCAAGGCCCACCTTGCCGGGCACGTCGATGCCCTGTGCCAGACAGTAGAGCAGACCCCCTGCCCCGATCATGTCATTGGAATAGTAGAGGAAATCGACATCGGGGCTGCGTTTCAGGACGGCCTCGGTCATTTCGCGGCCTTTCAGGAGGGCCGAGCCGCCAGAATAAAATTCGCGGTCGGCAAGCGTGAGGCCGGCCTTTGAGAGTGCTTCTTCAAAGCCTTCGAGGCGTTTTCGGGCGCGGTGGTCATAGGGCATCATGGTGCCGCAGAAGGCGATGCGGCGGTAGCCTGCGGCGATGATCGCCTCGCCCATCTGCCGCCCGGCGCGGCGGTGCGAGATGCCCACGGCGCTGTCGACGGGGGTGCCGTCGATGTCCATGACTTCGACGATGGGGATACCGGCCTGTGCCAGCATGGCGCGGGAGGCATCGGTGTGTTCCAGCCCCGCGATGATCATGCCGGAGGGTCGCCATGACAGCATTTCGTAGATCACCGTTTCCTCACGCTCGGGCGAGTAGTTGGTGACGCCGACGACGGGTTGCAGGCCGGTGTCTTCCAGCGTGTCGGAGATGCCGGTGAGCACCTCGGGGAAGACCATGTTCGACAGAGACGGGATGATGACGCCAACAAGGTTGACGCGTTGGGAAGCTAAGGCCCCGGCGATCTTGTTCGGCACGTAGCCCAGCGCGCGCGCGGCCTCCAGCACCCGTTCGCGGGTGGCGAGGGACACGTCACCCCGATTGCGCAGCACGCGGCTGACGGTCATTTCGCTGACACCCGAGGCTTCTGACACGTCGCGAAGGGTGAGCGTGCGGCGGGGGTCGATGCTGGGGGGTTTGGTCACTGGGCGGGGTCCTGCAATCACGCGTTGCGTCCATTGTTAGACGTAAACAAGGGGCTTGTCCAAGGGCCGATACCAAGATATGTTACCGCTAACAGCCGCTGTTTCTTGGCTGGCGATATCCTGCGCGTCCTGCAAGCTCTCAAACCTGACGCAAGGGACATGAAGGGGGAAGCGGTGGGCCAAAAATTCGCTTCCCCCTTTTCTTTACCTGATGA
>PNND01000140.1 GCA_013824045.1 Rhodobacter sp.
AACACTTGGTGCGGACGGTGCGAGAATTGTCTGCGGGGGCGGGTGAACCTGTGCCTGAACAATGTGGCTACGGGCCTTGGCCGGGATGGTGGCTTTGCCGAATTCTGTGCCTTCCCAGCACATAAGGCGCATATCCTGCCTGCTGATCTGGACCCGCTGCACGGCGCCTTTTGCGAGCCGCTGGCCTGCACCATCCATGGTATCGACATCGGCGCGCCCAAGTCCGGGGAGCGGGTAATGATCCTTGGCGGCGGCGTCATCGGGATGCTGGCGCTGCAGCTTTGTGTGCAGGCTGGGGCAGAGGTGATGCTGGTCACGCGGCAGGCATCAAAGCAGGCCTTGGGTCGGGCACTCGGCGCACATGAAACCGCCGAGACGGAAGCGGCCGCGCGGGCCATCTGGGCCAAGGGGGCCGATCTGGTGGTGGAATGCGCGGGCGTGGCCGAGACAGTGGAAATGGCCCCGCGCCTGACCCGCGATGGCGGGCGGGTGGTGATCCTTGGCGTGCTGGGCAAGGGCGAGACGGTTCGGATCGAACCGTTTGACCTGCTGTTTCGCGAGGTGCAGTTTCTGTCATCCTTCATCAACCCGTTCACGCAGGAGCGGGCCGCAGGGATGATTGCGTCAGGGCGGATCAAGGTGGACCCGCTGATTTCGCGCACTCTTCCGCTTGCTGAGGCGGCAGAGGCCATCGCCAATCCGGCGCGGGCGGGCGAAATCCGCGCCATCGTCCTGCCGCAGGGGTAGGACCACCTCTGGACAATCGCCTGCGGGCAAAGGACTGTGCCCCATGAACACGATACATCGCCCCCTTGCCGCCGCGATCTGGATGACTGGGTCGGTGTTTTCCTTTACCGCGATGGCCATTGCCGGGCGGGCGATTTCGGGCGTGCATGACACGTTCGAGATCATGTTGTGGCGGTCGGTTCTTGGCTTTGCGCTGGTGCTGATGGTGGCTGGTGCGTTGCGCCGCCTACGCGAGGTGCGAACCGACCGAATGGGCCAGCATCTGATGCGCAACCTGTTTCACTTCACCGGGCAGAACCTGTGGTTCTGGTCGCTGACCATGATCCCGCTGGCGCAGGTCTTTGCGCTGGAATTCACATCGCCTATCTGGGTGATCCTGCTCTCGCCGCTGGTGCTGGGCGAAAAGCTGACGCGGGTGCGCCTGTTTGCGGCGGGGATGGGGTTCATCGGCATCCTGCTGGTGGCGCGCCCCAATTTCACGGCGCTAGACCCCGGCGTTCTGGCGGCGGCGGCGAGTGCGATTTGTTTCGCGGCGACGAACCTGATGACCAAGAAACTAACCCGGGGCGAGAGCATCGTATCGATCCTGTTCTGGCTGACGCTGATGCAGGGGGTGTTTGGGCTTGTGATGGCTGGATATGACGGGGTGATCCAGTTGCCGACAGCGGCCACCTTGCCCTGGCTGGCCGTGATCGGGTTTTGCGGCCTGCTGGCGCATCTGTGCATCACCACCGCGCTGTCGCTGGCGCCTGCCAGCTATGTAATCCCGATCGATTTCGCGCGCCTGCCAGTGATCGCGTTGGTGGGAGTGTTGCTTTACTCGGAGCCGCTTGATCCGCTGGTCATTCTGGGTGCGGCGGTCATCTTTGCAGGGAATTGGGCCAATATTCGGGCCGAAACGCGCAAGCCTGCAACAGTCGGGACAGTCACAAATCCGTGACGTCGCGTCATGAATTGACCGCATTTCCGCCCGGACATACCGTTAAGAAAGATGCGCCCGTGGGGACGTGCGCGGGAGGAGTAACGGGAATGGCAGTCATGAAGAAAATTCTAGGGGCGACCACCGCACTTGTGGTGGGAACGCTTTCGGCACAGGCAGGCGGGATCGAGCGGACAACGTTCAACCCGGCGTTTCTCTTCGAAAACGGCAATTACTTCGAAGTGGCCTTCGGTTCGGTTTCGCCCAGCGTTTCTGGCGTGGCTTTGGGTGTCGGCTCGGGCGACATGGCGTCCAGCTACAACACGATTTCCGGCTCTGTTAAGTATCAGATCACCGACGAATTCGCGATCGGCGTGGTTATCGATCA
>PNND01000163.1 GCA_013824045.1 Rhodobacter sp.
ACCTCCACCACCACCGCCTGCCGCCGCGCGCTCTGCCCGTCAAACCAAACCGCGTCCTCCGGCGCAGGCAGCATCAGAACGCGCCCCCCATATCCAGCGCATCCGCCAATCCTTCGGCATCCGCCCCGCCATCCGCCACTCGCTGCCGCACGGCGTCCAGCGCGGCCACCCCCGTCACCGTCACGCTGCCCACGAAATGCGCCAGCACCGGCTGGCTGATGAACACCAGCGACAGCGCCCCGAACACCGTCAGCACCAGCAGGTAAAGCACCACCCCCAGCACCGCGAATTCAAGCTGAACGAAGTCGCTCGCCTCCTCGATCCCCACCATCATCGCCCCCAGCGGTGCAAGGATCACGGCAGAGGCCACGCCGCCCAGCAGACCCACGATCAGCGCCCCTTTCAGATAGGTCCAGACCACAGCCCCCGCCCGCGGCTCGGCCCGAAAGCCAAGGCCCCCCTCCATCTCCTTGTGCGACATCAGATATCCAAAGGCCCGCACGCGATACAGGATCAGCCCAACCAGCCCCCAGATCACCCCCAGCACGCCCAACAGCCCGGCCATCCAATCCTCGCCCAGCGCCCCGAAGACGAACGCCGCCAGGATCATCCCCATCCCGACGATCACATGGAAATAGGCCCGGTAAAGCCCCCTCCAGGTGCCCCCCTGCCGGAACCGCGCCCCGCCATACCATGTCCGGTCGGTCATATAGGCCTCCAGCCGGAAGGTCATCAAAGGCCACAGCAGCCCCAGCGACACAACCGTCAGCACCAGATAGCCCAACGCCCGGATCACATAGCCGCCCGCCGCATTCGCCATGGCAAAACGTATGCCCCGGAACCGCGTCCGCGCCAGCTTGTAGCGCCGCGACCGATAGGCCGCAAAGATCAGCAAGGGCAGCACGGCAAGGAACGACAGCGCGATCGACACCCCCTGCGCGATCACCTCCATCTCCGATTGCGGGTCAAACACAAACCGGATGCCCACGAAAAACAGGATCAGCTGCACGACGGCCAGATAGACGGCCAGCGCCACCACCGCCATCAGGAACCCCAGAAACATCTCAAGCCCGGTCCCGGTGAACTCCAGCGCATCATCCCCGACGCGCATCTTCCCCCAGACATGCCGCCGGATGCGCGCCTTGCCCCAGAACCGGTAAATCCCCAGCGTCACCAGCCCCAGCACACCGACGCCCAGCGCCAGCGGAAACAGCTTCGCCGCATCCCCCCGATACTGCACCTGCAAATCCGAAACAGCCGGGTGATCCATCACAAAACCCTGAAATCGCGTCAGTTAAATCTGTTGTCCCTCGGGAATCCGCGCGGCGCCATCTTGCCCGCGCCCGCCCGCGGCCCGGCCCATTCGGCCAGATCGGCCTCAGTCCGCGTCCGCCCGGCAGGGTCTTTCCACGTCAGCCCCTCGGCCAGCGTAAAGGTCGTCGCATCCGACAGCCCGCCATCCTTGTATTTCTGCAACCGCACGCCCTTGCCCTTGGCCATCTCGGGCAGTTCCGCCAGCGGGAACACCAGCAGCTTGCGGTTATCCCCAACCACGGCAACGGTATCTCCGGCCACCCGGCGGCAGAGCGCGGTTTTCACACCGTCGCGCACGGTCAACACCTGCTTGCCCGCCCGCGTCTGCGCCAGCACCTCTTCCGACGGCACCACGAACCCATCGCCGGCGGTCGAGGCCACCAACAGCTTCTCGCCCGCGCGGTAGATCATCAACTCCACGATCTCCGCCTCATTCGGCAGATCGACCATCAGCCGCACAGGCTCTCCCATCCCCCGCCCCCCGGGCAGGTTGGCCCCCAAAAGTGTGTAGAACCGCCCGTTCGATCCCACGAGAAGGATCTTGTCCGTCGTCTCGGCATGGAACAGGAACCGCCCCTCGTCGCCATCCTTGAACTTCACGTCCGTGTCCAGCGCGACCTGCCCCTTCATCGCGCGGATCCAGCCCATCTTGGAACAGATCACGGTGATCGGCTCCCGCTCGATCATCGCCTCGAACGGCACCTCCTCCACATCGCCCATCTCGGCAAAA
>PNND01000171.1 GCA_013824045.1 Rhodobacter sp.
CCTTTGTCGCTGAAACCCGCGCCCGCCTGCACCGCTAATCCGTGCATCAGCGCACAAAGCACTTGCGTTTCGTCGCCTATGGCGCGCCACAGACATAGGCTATGCCTGTGCCAATCGGTCGCCCCTGCAGATGGGCCGCGCACCGGGACATTCGGCAAACAGGGACAGGAACCCAAACGATGCAAGCACTAACCTCTTTCGGCCCACTGGTGGGCCGCGTTCTGATCGGCCTTCTCTTCCTGCTCGCCGGGCTTGGCAAACTTGGCGATGTCGCAGGCTTCTCCGGCTATCTCGCCTCGGGCGGCCTGCCGGCCTTTCTCGCATGGCCTGCGGTGATCTTTGAACTGGCCGTCGGCGTGCTGCTGATCATCGGCTACCAGACCCGCATCACCGCGCTGGCCACCGCCGCCTTCTGCGTCGTCGCAGGCCTCCTCTACCACTTCGCCCCGGCCGATCAGATGCAGATGGCCATGTTCCTCAAGAACCTCGCCATCGCTGGCGGCCTACTGATGTTCGCCATCCACGGCCCCGGCCGCTTCGCGGTCGACAAGGCCTGATAGATCCTGACCGTCACGAAGGGCCGGGGCAGACGCCTCGGCCCTTTTCTATTTCTCCAAAAGCGCCTAAATCCACCCCATGACCGAAAAACTTCACATCATCGGCGGTGGCATGGCCGGGGCCGAGGCCGCATGGCAGGCCGCCCAGCAGGGCATCCGCGTGGTCATCCACGAAATGCGCCCCCATGTCGGCACCTTTGCCCATCGCACGGGCAGCCTGGCCGAGATGGTCTGTTCCAACTCCTTCCGTTCGGATGACGACGAACGCAATGCGGTGGGCCTTCTTCATTGGGAAATGGGGGCCGCTGATGGCATCATCATGCAAACCGCCCGCGCCCATCGCCTGCCCGCAGGCGGCGCGCTGGCCGTTGACCGCGACCCCTTTGCCGAAGCCGTCACCGCCCGCCTGCGCGCCCATCCGCTGATCACGGTGGAGCCGGGCGAAATCACCGAACTGCCCACCAGCGGCCACTGGATCATCGCCACCGGCCCCCTCACCTCCACCGCGCTGGCGGAAAGTATCCGCAGGGTCACCGGGGCCGACAGCCTCGCCTTCTTTGATGCCATCGCCCCCATCGTCTATGCCGAGTCGGTCGACATGTCGGTGGCCTGGATGCAGTCGCGCTATGACAAGGGCGAAACGGCGGAAGAACAGACCGCCTACATGAACTGCCCGATGGACAAGGCGCAGTATGAGGCCTTCATCGATGCCCTGCTCGCGGCAGACAAAACCGAATTCCACGAAGGCGAAACCGCAGGCTATTTCGACGGCTGCCTTCCCATCGAGGTGATGGCCGAACGCGGCCGCGAAACGCTGCGCTTCGGCCCGATGAAGCCCGTGGGTCTCACCAACCCGCACCGCCCAGATGTGAAACCCTATGCCGTGGTCCAACTGCGCCGCGACAACAAGCTGGGCACGCTCTACAACATCGTGGGCTTCCAGACCAAGATGAAATACGGCGCGCAAACCGCTGTTTTCAAGATGATTCCGGGCTTGCAGGAGGCATCGTTCGCGCGCCTCGGCGGTATCCATCGCAACACCTTCATCAACTCGCCCACGCTGCTGGATGATCAGATGCGCCTCAAATCGCGCCCCAACATCCGCTTTGCCGGGCAGGTCACGGGCGTGGAAGGCTATGTCGAATCCGCCGCCATGGGCCTGCTCGCGGGCCGCATGGCCGCCGCCGAACTGCAGGGCCGACACCTGCCCCCACCGCCCCCGGATACCGCCATGGGCGCGCTGATCACGCATATCACCGGCGGCGCCGATGCCAAGACGTTCCAGCCGATGAATGTGAATTTCGGCCTCTTCCCCCCAATCGATGCAAAGGGCGGGCGCAAGGGCCGCAAGGATCGCTACAAGGCCTATACCGACCGCGCCAAGGACAGCTTCACCCGCTGGCTGGCGGATAAGACCGCCATGGAACACCAACCCGCCGCCGAATGATGTTCCGCACCCGCTTTGCCCCTTCGCCAA
>PNND01000013.1 GCA_013824045.1 Rhodobacter sp.
TCGGGCATGAACCTGATGAAGAAGGATATGGGCGGGGCCGCCACGGTGATGGGGCTGGCGCAGATGATCATGGAACTGGGCCTGCCCGTGCAGTTGCGGGTGATCGTGCCGGCGGTGGAGAATGTGGTTTCGGGCAATGCTTTGAAGCCGAAGGACATTCTGACCAGCCGGAAAGGATTGACCGTGGAAGTGAACGACACCGATGCCGAGGGGCGGCTGGTGTTGGGCGATGCGCTGGCCTGGGCGGGGGAGGAGGCTTGCGATCTGCTGGTGTCGATGGCGACGCTGACCGGGGCGGCGCGGGTAGCGGTGGGCCCGGACCTTGCGCCCTATTACAGCGATGATGCCGGGGTTGTGGCTGCGCTGGAGGCGGGGGCCGTGGCGGGGTTCGATCCGGTGTGGCGGTTGCCGTTCCATGACGCCTATGAATCGGTTATCGAGCCGGGGATTGCCGATCTGGACAATGCGCCGGGCTTCGGTTTTGCCGGATCCATCACGGCGGCGCTGTTCCTGCGGCGGTTTGCCGAGCATCCGCGCTATGTGCATTTCGACATTTATGGCCACACGCCGAGCGATGCGCCGGGGCGGCCGAAAGGGGCGGTGGGGCAGGGGGCAAGGGCGCTGCTGTGCGGGTTGCCCGCGATGCTGGGGCTGTGATGGATCGGCGGCTGACGGCCTTTTCGGGGCGGGTGGCGCTGGATAGCCTGCGCGGGCAGGTCGAGGCGGAGCAGTTTGTTCCGGGCGAGCCCGGGGCGGTGGCGGTGCCTTTGGCGGACCTTTGCGCCAGTCCGGGCGGAGCGCGGGACCGGCAGGTGATGCTGGGTGATCCGCTGATGGTGGTGGAGCGGTGGGGTGAAGCGGTCTTTGTTCAGATGGGCAAGGATGGCTATTGCGGTTGGCTGGAGGCAGGCGCGGTGGGGCCTGCGGTGACGCCCACGCATTGGGTGGCAGCGGTGGGGACGCATCTTTACCCCGAACCGCGCGTGCAGGCACGCGAGCGCGCGGCGCTGCCCTTCGGGGCGCGGGTGACGGTGGCCGAGGCGGATGCCAAATGGGCGCGGGTGGGCGGCGGTTTCATCCCCGCCATGAATCTGCGGGCGATCGGGGATTGGTGCGATGACCCTGTGGCGGTGGCCGAGATGTTTCTTGGCACGCCCTATTTGTGGGGCGGGAACAGCCGGGACGGGATCGATTGTTCGGGTCTGGTGCAGGGGGCATGGCTGGCCTGTGGGCGGGATTGTCCGGGGGATAGCGACTTGCAACAGAGTTTGGGCGCGGCACTGGCAGACGAGGCGGCGCTACGGCGGGGCGATCTGATCTTCTGGAAGGGGCATGTGGCGCTGGTGGTGGATGCGGATCGGTTGATCCATGCCAATGGCCACAGCATGGATGTGCGCCACGAGGGGATCGCGCCGGCCATCGCGCGGATCGCGGCGCAGGGCGGCGGACCGGTGACGGCGCGGCGGCGGGCGTGAGGCTTGCCCGTGGATGCGGCGACGGGCTATGGTCGCCCCCTGTGAAAGGCGGTCGGGATGGATGAGGCAGGCCAGCAGGTCCGGGTGGAACCGGCGCGCGATGCGCAAATCCGGCGGGGGCGGAAGTTCGATCAGGTGCTGGCCGGCGCGCGTGAGGTGTTTCTGCGCGACGGGTTCGAGGGCGCCTCTGTCGATGACATCGCCCGCGCGGCGGGGGTGAGCAAGGCCACGCTTTACAGCTATTTCCCGGACAAGCGGCTCTTGTTTCTGGAAGTGGCGCGGGCCGAGTGCCGCCGCGCGGCGGATGAGGCGGAGGCGCTGATCGACGATCAGGCCCCGGTGGCCGAGGTGCTGCGGCTGGCGGGGGAGCGGATCGTGGGCTTTGCGCAATCGGATTTCGGACAACGCATGTTTCGCATGTGCGTGGCCGAGAGCGACCGGTTCCCGGCGCTGGGCACGGCATTCTATGAAAGCGGGCCGCTGCTGATCCGGGAGCGGCTGGCGAT
>PNND01000008.1 GCA_013824045.1 Rhodobacter sp.
CGGCGGGCGCTGGAGGCGCGGGGGCGGTGGTCACCTTTACCGGCGTGGTGCGCGGCGATGGCGGCATGGCCGCGATGGAGGTCGAACACTACCCCGGAATGACAGAGAAGGCGATTTCCGCGATTGTGGATGAGGCCGTGGCGCGCTGGCAGCTGGTCGATACGCTGGTGATCCACCGCTATGGGCGGCTTGTGGTGGGTGAGCCGATCATGATGGTTGCCACCGCTGCCCCGCATCGCGCAGATGCTTTTGCGGCGGCAGAGTTCCTGATGGATTACCTGAAATCCCGCGCGCCGTTCTGGAAAAAGGAAATCGGTGCCGATGGCGCGGCGTGGGTTGCGGCCAAGGACGCCGATGAGGCGGCACTTAGCCGCTGGTGAACCGCGCCTGCCATGCCGGCAACACATCGCCGGGCATCGGTTGCGCCAGATAGACCGCGCGGGCAATGGCACGGGCAAGGCAGCTTGCCCCAGCATGACCCAACCGAAAGGCATCGCCAATCGGGTCTGACAGCGGGCGATCCCCTGTGGAAGCGGCAAAGACCAGATCGCCATCCAGCAGGGTATGCGACGGCACCAGCGCCCGCGCCATGCCGTCCTGTGCCGCCGTGGCAAGGCGCTGGCATTCTGCCTGCGTCAGGGCGGCATCGGTTGCGATAATGGCGATGGTTGTGGCCTCGCCCCGGCCCTTGGTCGGTGGGGGCTCATCGCCGGGGTCATGGGTCGTGGCGGGGCCAAGCGCACCGAATTCCGCCCCCATCTCCCACGGAGCGGCCCAGAAATGCGGGCCATTGCCCACTGTAGCGGACCCTAGCGCATTCACCGCCACCAGCGCCGCGATGACATGGCCGCTGTCCAGCACCGCAGAGGCAGAGCCGAGCCCGCCCTTCCAGCGCCCGGTCAACGCGCCAAAGCCCGCGCCCACGCTGCCCAGCGCGGGTTGGTCACCGGCTGCCGCCAGAGCGGCAAGCCCAAGCGCGTGATAGGGATTGCGGTCCCATGTCTTGTCACCGCCATTGAGCAGATCGAACAGGATCGCGCCCGGCACGATGGGCACCCGCTGATCGCCCACCGCAAACCCGCGCCCAATGGCGCGCAGGCCATCGGCCACGCCCGAACAGGCATCAAGCCCAAAGGCCGATCCGCCGGAAAGGACCAGCGCATCCACCTGCTGCACCAACCTGTCAGGGGAAAGCAGGTCCGTCTCGCGCGTGCCGGGGGCACCGCCCATGATATTCACGGCGGCGGCAAACGGGCGCGCGGCGGTCAGCACCGTGACACCGGATTTCAGCCGCGCGTCATGGGAATGCCCGACCAGAAGGCCGGGCACATCGGTGATCAGGTTACTTGGTCCCGGTTTCATGCGCCCCCCGGCCCAGCGTTCAGCACGGCCATGCCCGATGGGTGGCACGGCATCGCGCGGCAGGCAAGGACGGGGAGTCGATCAGAAATCGAACATCTCACCGAGGAAGGATTTGCGTTTCTTACGATGGCCCGTGCGACGGTAGTATTCATCATCATTGTCATCATCGCTGCGCCAGGATTGCGGGGCATGGCCCGGATGCTGGCCATAGGCAGGCGGGGGTGGCGGCGGCGGAGCCGCGCGCTGCTGGGCCTGCGGCGCCGGGATGGGCGCGGCGGGGGCCGCCTCGGAGGCGCGTTCGATGATCTTGTCCAGTTCGCCCCGGTCCAGCCAGACACCCCGGCATTTCGGGCAATAGTCGATTTCAACGCCGTTCCGGTCTGCCATCACGAGTGTTTCGTTATCGACGGGGCATTTCATGGCTTTGCTCTCCTGTTGCGAACCCCTCTGAAATGGGGAACCGCGCCCGATCTGCAAGGCGCGCAGCCACAAATTCGGGGCATAGTCCGGGGCAGAAAGGCCGCAATCCGGGCAAACCCGCGTGAATCAGGGGTGCGGTGGGGTGGCAGGGCTTGACGGTTTACCATTCTGCCGTGCTTTTAGGCCCCAGCTTTCCCA
>PNND01000143.1 GCA_013824045.1 Rhodobacter sp.
GTGGCGAGGTCCTTCATTTCTGCCGATAGCGAGGACAGCGATTTCTGATCGGCATCCTTGAGGACCGGGGTGAAGAGCCCGCCTTCGATGGCGACAGCCACGGCCACATCGGATGGTTTCAGCTTCAGGATACGGTCGCCCGCCCAGACGGCATTGGCATCGGGCACGGCTTGCAGAGCCAGCGCGCTAGCCTTGATGATGAAGTCGTTGACTGACAGTTTCACGCCGCGCGATTCCAGCTGTTTGTTCAGCTGTTCGCGGAAGGCCATCAGGTTATCCAGCCGCACCTCACGCCGCAGATAGAAATGCGGGATGGTCTGTTTGGCCTCGGTCAGTCGGGCCGCGATGGTGCGGCGCATGCCGTCGAGCGCGACTTCGGTGAAGGCGCGGCCTTGGTACATTTTTAGGACCGTCTCGGTCGACGGGCCGGTGGGCATTGTGCCGCCTGTGGCCTGTGCCGCCGGGGCGGTGGCCACAGGGGCTGCTGCCGCCGTGACCGGGGCTGCGCCAGAGGGTTTCGCCCCTTCGACATCGGCCTTCACGATGCGGCCATGCGGACCGGAGCCCTGAACCTGTGTCAGATCAATGCCCTTGTCCGCCGCGATGCGACGGGCGAGGGGCGAGGCGAAGACGCGCGCGCCTGCGGCTTTGGGTGCGGCGGCGGCGGGTGCCGGGGCAGGTGCCGCTGTTGCCGCGACCGGGGCCGGGGCGGCAGGGGCGGCGGCCTTGGCTGGGGCCGCATCTGCGCTTTCGCCCTCTTCCACCAGCACGGCGATCGGGGTGTTGACCTTGACCCCTGCGGTGCCCTCGGCGATCAGGATCTTGCCCATCACGCCTTCATCGACGGCCTCGAACTCCATCGTGGCCTTGTCGGTTTCGATCTCGGCGATGATCTGGCCGGATTTGACGGTGTCGCCCTCTTTCACCAGCCATTTGGCGAGCGTGCCTTCCTCCATCGTGGGGGAGAGGGCGGGCATCAGGATTTGAACAGCCATTTTCCCCTCCTTACCGGTAGCAGACGGATTTGACGGCGGCGATCACCTCGGCGGTGGTCGTGAGCGCAAGCTTTTCAAGGTTGGCCGCATAGGGCATCGGCACATCCTTGCCCGTGCAGTTGATCACCGGGGCATCCAGATGATCGAAGGCGCGCTGCATGATCGTGGCCCCGATATGGTTGCCGATGGAGCCGACGGGGAAGCCTTCCTCGACCGTGACGCAACGGTTGGTCTTCATCACCGAAGCCAGCACCGTGTCATAGTCGATGGGGCGCAGGGTCCGCAGGTTGATGACCTCGGCGCTGATGCCTTCTTTCGCCAGTTCCTCGGCCGCCTGCAGCGAGTAGGTCAGGCCGATGCCGAAGGAGACGATGGTCACATCGGTGCCCGCGCGCAGGATGGATGCCTTGCCGAAGGGGATCGTGAAATCGTCCGTTGCAGGCACTTCAAAGGACCGGCCATAGAGGATTTCGTTTTCGAGGAAGATCACCGGGTTCGGATCGCGGATCGCGGATTTCAGCAGGCCTTTCGCATCGGCCGCCGAATAGGGCATGCAGACGCGGATGCCGGGGATGGCGGAATACCATGCCGCGTAATCCTGGCTGTGCTGCGCGCCCACGCGGGCTGCCGCGCCGTTGGGGCCACGGAAGACCATCGGGCTGCCCATCTGGCCGCCCGACATATAAAGGGTCTTGGCGGCAGAGTTGATGATGTGGTCAATCGCCTGCATGGCGAAGTTGAAGGTCATGAACTCGACGATCGGCTTCAACCCGCCCCAGCTTGCGCCGACGGCGATCCCGGCAAAACCGTGTTCGGTGATGGGCGTATCCACCACGCGCTTGGCGCCAAATTCATCCAGCAGACCTTGCGAGATCTTGTAGGCGCCCTGATATTCGCCGACCTCTTCCCCCATCAGGAAGACGGTGGGATCGGCGCGCATTTCTTCGGCCAT
>PNND01000114.1 GCA_013824045.1 Rhodobacter sp.
TCCACCATCTCCGCCACAACGGCACAGGCCTGCGCAATCTCAACCGTCATGTCGGCAATCCGCGCCTCGGGTGCCAGCGTGTAGGATGGCATCGCACAGGCCCAGCCCCGCGCCACCGCACCCGCCGCCAGATGCGACCATGTCTCGCGCCCGAAGGCCATCCAATATCCGCCATGCACAAAGACCAGCACCCCGCGCGGCGTGCCTTCCGGCAGGAACAGATCCAGCCGCTGCCGCGCGCCCGGCCCATAGGCTAGGCCCCGCCGCGCCCGCGCCCCCAGCGAATCGCGAAACGCCGCCGCCTCAGCCTCCCATCGAGGCGGATAGCCATCGGCCCCCGCGATGAAGGCCCCGTTGGCATAGGCAAGGTCAGCCGCCGCCCGCTCTGTTTCCGCCATCCCTGCTTCCGTTTCCGTCAATTTGATCAAAATTCGCGCCACTAGGGGCAATATTTCCCCGCCGGAACTGGACAAGCCCCCCCTCGCGGATGCATCCATCCTTAACCCGAAAAGCCGGAGGCCCCTATGCTCGATTCCGTCACCAACCTTGCGTCGCTTCTGAAAGACCCGACGCTTCTGGTCACCAAGGCCTATGTCGCCGGCCAATGGATCGACGCCGATGATGGCACCACCTTCCCCGTCACCAACCCGGCGCGCGGCGATGTGATCTGCCACCTGCCCAACCTTGGCCGGGCCGAGACCGCCCGCGCCATAGACGCCGCACAAAAGGCGATGAAGGATTGGGCCGCCCGCACCGGCAAGGAACGCGCCGCCGTGATGCGGAAATGGTTCGATCTGATGATGGCCAACCAGGATGATCTTGGCAAAATCCTCACCGCCGAAATGGGCAAGCCGCTGGCCGAAGCCAAGGGCGAGGTCGCCTATGGCGCCTCCTTCATCGAATGGTTCGGCGAAGAGGCCAAGCGCGTCTATGGCGAAACCATCCCCGGACATCAGCGCGACAAGCGCATCACGGTGATCAAGCAGCCCATCGGTGTGGTGGGCTCCATCACGCCGTGGAACTTCCCCAATGCCATGATCGCCCGCAAGGTCGGCCCGGCGCTGGCCGCAGGCTGCGGCTTCGTCGCCCGCCCCGCGGCGGAAACCCCGCTTTCGGCGCTGGCCATGGCTCTGCTGGGCGAACGCGCGGGTCTGCCCGGGGGCATCTTCTCAGTCATCACCTCCATCCGCTCCTCCGACATCGGCAAGGAGTTCTGCGAAAACCACGCTGTGCGGAAGCTTACCTTCACCGGCTCCACCGAAGTGGGCCGCATCCTGCTGCGTCAGGCGGCGGAACAGGTGATGAAATGCTCCATGGAACTGGGCGGCAACGCGCCCTTCATCGTGTTCGACGATGCTGATCTGGATGCCGCCGTCGCGGGCGCGATGATCTCCAAGTTCCGCAACAACGGCCAAACCTGCGTCTGCGCCAACCGCATCTATGTGCAGGCCGGCGTCTATGACGCCTTCGCCAAGAAACTGGGTGAGGCGGTCGCCAAAACCAAGGTCGGCGATGGCCTGTCGGAAGAAGTCACCTTCGGCCCCCTGATCAACGACAAGGCCGTGGTCAAGGTCGAGGAGCACATCGCCGACGCCCTCTCCAAAGGCGCCAAGGTGGAAACCGGCGGCAAGCGCCATGAACTGGGCGGCAGCTTCTTCCAGCCGACCATCCTCACCGGCGTCACCACCGACATGCTGGTGACGAACGAGGAAACCTTCGGCCCCCTCGCCCCCCTATTCAAGTTCGACACCGAAGAAGAGGTGATCGAACTCGCCAACGCCACGATCTTCGGCCTTGCTTCCTATTTCTACGCCCGCGACATCGGCCGCATCACCCGCGTGCAAGAGGCGCTGGAATACGGCATGGTCGGCGTGAACACCGGCCTGATTTCCACCGAAGTCGCCCCCTTCGGCGGGGTCAAACA
>PNND01000469.1 GCA_013824045.1 Rhodobacter sp.
TCGGACCGCCCCCCTAACTCAACCGTAGCAGAAAAGATCAGTTCCGCGCGCGGTCGACCATCTTGCCCTTGGAAATCCAGGGCATCATGGCGCGGAGTTTTTCGCCCACCTGCTCGATCTGGTGTTCGTCGTTGATGCGGCGGGTGGCCTTGAAGAAGGGTTGGCCGACGGCGTTCTCCTGCATGAAGTCGCGCACGAATTTGCCGGTCTGGATGTCGGTCAGCACGGCTTTCATGCGGGCCTTGGTTTCATCATAGGGCAGGATGCGCGGGCCCGAGACGTATTCGCCGTATTCGGCGGTGTTCGAGATCGAGTAGTTCATGTTGGCGATGCCGCCTTCGTAGATCAGGTCGACGATCAGCTTCACCTCGTGCAGGCATTCGAAATAGGCCATTTCGGGTTCGTAGCCGGCCTCGACCAGGGTTTCAAAGCCCATGCGGATCAGCTCGACCAGGCCGCCGCAGAGGACCGCCTGTTCGCCGAAGAGATCGGTTTCGCATTCCTGACGGAAGTTGGTTTCGATGATGCCCGAGCGGCCGCCGCCGATGGCGGAGCAGTAGGAGAGGCCGATTTCCATGGCGCGACCGGTGGCATCGTTGTGGACAGCCACGAGGCAGGGGACGCCGCCGCCCTTGACATATTCGCCGCGGACGGTGTGGCCGGGGCCTTTGGGGGCCATCATGATGATGTCGACGCCCTTTTTCGGCTCGATCAGGCCGAAGTGGATGTTCAGGCCGTGGGCAAAGGCGATGGCCGAGCCTTCGCGGATGTTGTCGTGGACGTATTTGCGGTAGGTTTCGGCCTGCAGTTCATCGGGCATGGTGAACATGATGAGGTCGGCCCAAGCGGCGGCCTCGGCGATGCCCATGACTTTGAGGCCTTCGGCCTCGGCCTTTTTGGCGGAGGGGGAGCCTTCGCGGAGGGCCACGACGAGGTTCTTGGCGCCGGAATCGCGCAGGTTGAGGGCGTGGGCGTGGCCCTGGGAGCCGTAGCCGAGGATGGCGACCTTTTTGTCCTTGATCAGGTTGATGTCGCAGTCACGATCATAATAGACGCGCATTGGGGCGTTCCTTTTGCTGATGATGACGGCAGGATACGGATTTTGGCGCGGGATGCCGTGCATTGTTTGACGATTATTGCGGTTTGTGGGAGGGATCATGCGTTGGATGGCGGTTGGGTGGATGGATCATGCTTGACGAGACGGATCGGCGCATCCTGCGGCATCATCTGGCGGAGCCTGCCTTGGCGCGGGCTGACCTTGCCGCGCGGGCGGGGGTGACGGTGGCCACGCTGTGGCGGCGGTTGGAGCGGATGCAGGCGGCCGGGGTGATCCGGGCGGAGCAGGCGGTGATCGACTGGCGGGCGTTGGGGTATGAGGTGGAGGTGAGTTTGCGCTTTACGCTCGACAAGACCGATCCGCGGGCCTTTGACGCCTTTATCGCGGCGGCGCGGGAGGTGCCCGAGGTGGTGGCGATCGAGACGTTTCTGGGCCGGGTGGATGTGCGGCTGAACGTGATCGCGCGGGATATGGGGCATTATCAGGAGGTTTACCGCCGCCGCATCCTGACCCTGCCGCATATCGCGGAGTTGGAGGCGTTGATGCTGATTTCCACCATCAAGGACGGGGAGGCGTTGCCGTTGTGATCGATCTGGATGATCTGGACCGGGCGATCTGCCGGGCGTTGGTGGCGGATGGCACGCTGTCGGCCGGGGAGTTGGGGCGGCGGCTGGGGTTGAGCCAGCCAGCCGCATGGCGGCGGGTACGGCGGCTGGAGGAGGCGGGGGTGATCGCGGGGCGGCGGGTGGATGTGGACCGCGCGGCGCTGGGGTTCGGGGTGACGGTCTTTCTGGGGGTGAAGCTGGCGACGCGCGGCCGGGTGAGCTTGGAGGATTTCGAGCGGGCGGTGACGGCGATCCCCG
>PNND01000197.1 GCA_013824045.1 Rhodobacter sp.
CCGGTGAGTGTGAGCCCCGGCCTGCTCGTCTATCTGGACCAGTCCAAGCGCAAGCGGCTGCTGCGCCGCTGGGCCGAAGAGACGCGACCCGGCGACTAGGACCATGTCAGGTAGATGACAGGTTGATGTGCTTGTGTGGCGCATGGGAGGCACGAGGAGGTGCCGTCCGTGACAGTTGCCCGGCACAAGCCGGGACTTTGGGAGGAGAGACAAAGATGAAACACGCCCTTATCGGCGCGATGTTCGCCGCTGCGCTGGCAGCACCGTCCTTTGCGAATGACTACACGATCATGGCCCCGGCAAGCCCGGGCGGCGGCTGGGATTCGACAGCCCGCACCATGCAGGAAGTGATGCAGGCCGAAGGGATTTCCGGTTCCGTTCAGGTGACCAACGTCCCCGGCGCGGGTGGCACGGTCGGGCTTGCGCAGTTCGTGGCCTCGGCTTCGGGTGATCCGTCGCAACTCATCGTCGGTGGCTATGTGATGGTGGGCGCGATCCTGACCAACGCCTCGCCCGTGTCGCTGGCCGATGTAACGCCGATTGCGCGCCTGACGGGGGAAGCGGTGGCCATTGTGGTGCCTGCGGCATCGCCCATTCAGGACATCAAGGGTCTAGTGGATGCCATGGCCGCCGATCCGGGTGCGGTCAGCTGGGCCGGTGGTTCGGCGGGCGGCGTGGACCACATCACCGTGGGCCTGCTGGCCAAGGCGGCGGGTGTGGACCCGACCAAGATCAACTAAGTCGCCTTCTCGGGCGGTGGTGAGGCCACGGCGGCGATCCTGGGCAATCAGGTGACGGCGGGGATTTCCGGTCTGGGTGAGTTCCTGCCGCAGGTTGAAGCGGGCACTATGCGTCTGCTGGCCGTGTCGTCGGGTGAGCGTCTGGAAGGCGTGGATGCGCCGACGCTGTCGGAAGCAGGCTATGACGTTGTGGTGCAGAACTGGCGCATGGTCGCTGCCGCGCCGGGCCTGAGCGATGAGCAGAAGGCACAGGTTGCCGCTGACATCGAAAAGCTGGCGAAATCTGCGGGTTGGCAGAAGGCGCTGGCCGACAAGGGCTGGGCTGACACCTACCTTGCCGGGGCCGATTTCGACGCGCAACTCGCCAAGGAAATCGAAGCCACGACCGCGATCCTCAAGGATATTGGTCTGGTGCAATGACACCGCAAGGTGCAACTGGACGCCGCCCCGATGGGGCGGCGTTTGCCATCGCGGCTTTCCTGATCGCCATCGGCATCCTGATGCTTTGGGACGGATCGCGCATCCCCTCCAAGGCCGGCTATTCCGGGGTTGGGGCCGGGGATGTGCCGCGTCTGATCGGGATTGGTCTGGTTTTTCTTGGGCTTGGCACCGCCTATCAGGGCTGGCGCAATCCCGGCCCGCCGCGGCCAAAACAGCAACCCGTTCCGCTGCTGTGGTTGCTGGGTGGGATGGTGGTGATGGTCGCCACGATCCACACCATCGGTTTCGTGCTGGGCGCGACGATCCTGTTCACCTGTGCCGCAGCGGCCTTCGGGGAGCGGCGCTTCCTTCGGGCGATCGTGTCAGGTTTGGTGCTGGGCCTGTTCATCTATCTGGTCTTCGATGTTCTGCTGCAGTTGAACCTGCCGGCGGGGCCGATTGAAATGCTGATCTTCGGGCGCTGAGATGGACACATTCGGCTTTCTTTTGCAGGGACTGGCAACGGCGTTCGAGCCGATGATGCTGCTTTACGCGCTGATCGGTGTGGTCCTTGGCACGGCGGTGGGTGTTCTGCCCGGGATCGGGCCTGCGCTGACCGTGGCGCTGCTGCTGCCGGTGACCTATGGGCTGGACCCGGCGGGGTCGCTGATCATGTTCGCGGGTATCTATTATGGCGGGATGTATGGCGGTTCGACCACATCCATCCTGCTCAATACACCCGGAGAAA
>PNND01000155.1 GCA_013824045.1 Rhodobacter sp.
GCGCCGACCTTGTTCGACACAACCTGACCGTCCTTGAACAGGAACAGGGCCGGGATGCCGCGCACGCCAAGCTGGGCCGGGCTGTCGGGGTTTTCGTCGACATTGACCTTCACGATCTTGACCTTGCCGGCATATTCGACGGCGAGCTCTTCAAGCGCGGGGCCGATCTGGCGGCAAGGGCCGCACCATTCGGCCCAGAAATCGACAACGACGGGGACGTCCGACTTGCGGACCTCGGCGTCGAAGGTGGCATCGGTGACGGCGACGGTCGCAGCGCCCATCTGTCATATCTCCTGAATGGAATGTCGGCTGCTGAAGCTATGGAGCCTTGGGGGAATCGTCAAGGGATCGTGGTGCGGGCCAGGGCTGCACTCACGATATCGGGATCAAGGGGCACCAATTGGGCATGGCGCGTCCAGAGGATGGCGGTTTCAATCCGGCGGCCGGGGTAGATTTGCGCGAGGGCGTCGGCATAGGCGCCCATCTGGCGCAGGAGGCCATCCGGTGTCTGGTCAGGCGTGGCGGGCATCACGCGGTTTGACTTGAAGTCGATGGCGAGGATGCGGGTGGGTTCCACGATCAGGCGGTCGATCGTGCCGAGCATCGGTTGGCTAAGGAGTGTGGCCGTCAGTTCCACCTCTGTCAGCGCGGCGGTGGAGAACAGGGCTGGGTGGGCGGCAATGACGGCCTGCGCTTCGGCGAGCAGTTCCGCGCGCAAGCTGGAGTCGGGGATCAGCGCGGCGGCAAGGGTCGGGTGATCGGCAGGATCGGCGCTGGGCAGGTGTTCCAGCAGCAGATGCAGCGCGGTGCCGCGTGCCTTGGCGGTTTCCTCATCCAGCCCCTCACCGGGCAGGGCCTTGGGCCCGCCAAGATTGGACGGCGAGAGAGGTTGTGCAGGGCGATCAAGATTGGCCGCAGGCGCGGTTGCCCATGCAGGCAAGGCGGCAAGCGTCCTTGCCTCTGGCCGATGCGGGCGGGGTTCGGGCCAGATGCCAAAGGCGTGCCGCAGGCGGCCACCGGGCAGGGTTTCGGCACCAGCGGCCTGCATCCCATCGGCCACCATGCGATACCATGCCTGTTCCTGTTTCGCCTCGCCCGCGCCGCAGACGATAAGCCAGGATCGCGCGCGGGTGAGGGCCACGTAAAGGAGGCGCAGGCGTTCCTCACCCTCGCGTTCCTTGCGCCGGGCGATGGCGGCGGCGATGGCGGCGGGGCTTTCATCGGCGGGGGTGCGCCAGACGGGGGTGGACTCGACTTCCACGACCTCATCCCGTTCGCGTGGGTTGGTGTCGCAGGTATCGGGGAGGATCACGATGGGCGCTTCCAGCCCCTTGGCGCCATGCACGGTCATGACCCGGATGCGATGACCTTCGCTATCCATCTGCCGTTTGACCTCAACCTCATCGGTCGACAGCCAGACGAGGAAGCCGGTCAGGCTGGGCACATCGGTGCGTTCATAGGCCAGCGCCTGAGAGAGCAATTCGTCAATGCCATCCTCGGCCTCTGGGCCCAGCCGTTGCAGCAGGCGGCGGCGGCCATCGTGGCGGGTGAGAAGGCGTTCAATCAGATCATAGGGGCGCAGGAAATCGGCCTGATCGCGCAGGTCCGTCAAAAGCGAACGGGTGTTCGTAAATTCGGATTCCCTGTCGCGCAAGGCTTCCCAGAGATAGCCTTTTCGTGGTTGGGCGAGAGCGTAAAGCTCGGCCTCGGTCCAGCCGCAGAGGGGAGAGCGGAGGACGGCGGCAAGCGACAGGTCATCCTCTGGCGTGGCGAGGAAAGCGAGCAGGGCCGAGATATCCTTGACCGCCAGTTCCGCGCCGAGTTTCAGCCTGTCTGCCCCGGCAATCGGCAGGTTGCGCGCCTTGCAGGCGCGGATGATTTCGCCAAAGAGTTCGGA
>PNND01000324.1 GCA_013824045.1 Rhodobacter sp.
GCGCGCCGCGTTGGAGGCCGGGGCGCGGTGGGTGGTGCTATGCGACACCAATGGCGGGACGCTGCCCGCCGAGGTGGGGCGCGTGGTGGGCGAGGTGATCGCGGCCGGGGTGCCGGGGGAACGGCTGGGCATTCATTGCCATGACGATACCGGCAATGCGGTGGCCAATTCGCTGGCCGCTGTGGATGCGGGGTGTCGGCAGATTCAGGGCACGCTGAATGGGCTGGGCGAGCGGTGCGGCAATGCCAACCTGACGACGATCATTCCGACGTTGCTGATGAAAGAGCCCTATGCCAGCCGGTTTGAGACGGGGGTGAGCGGGGAGGCGTTGGCGGGGCTGTTGCGGGTGAGCCGGCAGTTGGATGATGTGCTGAACCGTGTGCCGCTGCGCAGTGCGCCCTATGTGGGGGCATCGGCCTTTGCCCATAAGGCTGGGCTGCATGCCAGTGCGATCCTGAAGGACCCGTCGACCTATGAGCATGTTGACCCGGCGGTGGTGGGCAATGAGCGCGTGATCCCCATGAGCAATCAGGCCGGGCAGTCCAACCTGCGGGCGCGGCTGGCGGCGGCGGGGATCGAGGTGGAGCCCAAGGATGCGCGGCTGGGGCGGATCTTGGATGTGGTGAAGGCACGCGAGGATCAGGGCTATGCCTATGATGGCGCGCAGGCGAGTTTCGAGTTGGTGGCGCGGGCGGAACTGGGTCTGTTGCCGGAATTCTTTGAGGTGAAGCGCTACCGGGTGACGGTGGAGCGGCGCAAGAACAAGTACAACCAGATTGTCAGTCTGTCGGAGGCGGTGGTTGTGGTGAAGATCGGCGAGACGAAGATGCTGTCGGTCAGCGAGTCGATGGATGAGACGGGGACGGATCGGGGCCCGGTGAACGCGCTGGCCAAGGCGTTGGGCAAGGATCTGGGCCCCTATCAAGCCTGTATCGACGACATGAAGCTGGTCGATTTCAAGGTGCGGATCACGCAAGGCGGGACCGAGGCCGTGACGCGGGTGATCATCGACAGCGAGGACAGTCAGGGGCGGCGCTGGTCCACCGTAGGGGTGAGCGCGAACCTTGTGGATGCGAGTTTCGAGGCGCTACTGGATGCGATCAACTGGAAGTTGATCCGGGATATGGGGCAGCCGGTGAAAGAGGGAGCGTGATGGACTGGGACAGCTTCTTCGCTGTTCACAGCGATCTGCCGCGCGAGGGGCCGGGGGAGGCCCAGGACGTAGCTTGGGCGCTGGCATTGGCTGGGCTGCCGGAGGGGGCGGCGATCTGCGATGCGGGGGCCGGGGCCGGGGGCGATGTGGAGGCTTTGCTGGCGGTGCCGGGCGCGCGGGTTATGGCGATTGACACCCATCCGGGGTTTGTGGCTCAGATGCGGGCGCGGTTTGCGGGTGAGGGGCGGGTCCGGGTCGAAGCGGTGGATATGACTACGCTGGCCGAGCATCCTGAAGCGCCGTTCGACATGATCTGGTGCGCGGGTGCGCTGTATTTCCTTGGCTTGGAGGAGGGGTTGGCGCGGATGGCGGCGGCCTTGAAACCGGGCGGGGTGCTGGCCTTTTCCGAGCCGAGCTTTCTGACCGACGCGCCGTCAGACGACGCGTGGGCGTTCTGGGAGGGGTATCCGGTGCGGGATGCTGCGGGGATCGCATCTGCGGTGGCGGCGGCAGGCTATGAGAGCCTTGGGACGCGGGTTCTGGGTGATGCGGCATGGGAGGCCTATTACGCGCCGATGGAAGCGCGGATCGCTGCGCTGCGGGGCGGTGCAGATGCAGCGCTGGCGGCGATGCTGGACCTCTGTGCAGGTGAGGCGGCGCAGTGGCGGCGGGTGAAGCGCGAGACGGGGTATCTGTTGACGGTGGCGCGGTGGCAGGGCTGAGCGCGGAGTCCGTAGATG
>PNND01000278.1 GCA_013824045.1 Rhodobacter sp.
ATGGGACGGTCGCCTTCGGACAGCTCATCGATCATCGCATCAAACTCACCCTTCGGGATGGCATAGGCGAAGGCCGAGGCCATGCCGGGGCCCGCGCGGCCGGGGCCGGCATCGGCGAAGGGGAAGAAGGTCAGGATCGTGCCGGGGCTGCCGGCATGGTCGCCGTAATAGAGGTGATAGGTGCCGGGATCGTCGAAGTTGACGGTTTTCTTCACGAGACGCTGCTTCAGTCGGCCTGCGTAGAAATCCACATTCTGTTGCGGCGGGCCGGAAATGGCGGTGACGTGGTGGATGCCGGGGATCGCGGTCATGATTTGCCCTTTCGGCAAGGTGTTTCGGTTGCCACGAATATGGGGCAGGTGCGCGGGTGCGGAAAGCGGGTAATGGCGCGCGGGACTTGTGCAGGGGCGCACTAAACATTGCGGGGCGCTGCGGTTTAGCGCGGCCTTGACTTCGCGCGCGCCAACGGGTGTATCGGCGCGATGATCCACACAGCCTCGTCAGGGGAACCGATATGCACGCCTATCGCAGCCATACCTGCGCCGAACTGAACACCGCCCATGTGGGGCAGGAGGTCCGCCTTGCGGGCTGGGTGCATCGCGTGCGCGACCATGGCGGGGTGTTGTTCATCGACCTGCGCGACCATTACGGCATCACGCAGGTGCTGGCCGACAGCGACAGCCCGGCCTTTGCCGCGGTGGAAAAGGTGCGCGCCGAATGGGTGGTGCGGATCGATGGCCGGGTGAAGGCGCGCGATGCGGCACTGGTGAACCCCAAGATCCCGACCGGGGAGGTTGAGGTCTATGTCACGGGGCTGACGGTGCTGGGCGCGGCGGAGGAATTGCCGATGCCCGTCTTCGGCGAGGTGGATTATCCCGAAGAGACGCGGCTGACCTATCGCTTCCTTGATCTGCGGCGGGAAAAGCTGCATCGCAATATGATGCTGCGGTCGAACGTGGTGCGCCATCTGCGCAATGCGATGTGGGATCAGGGCTTCAACGAGTTTCAGACGCCGATCATCACCGCATCTTCGCCCGAAGGCGCGCGGGATTTTCTGGTGCCGTCGCGCCTGCATCCGGGCAAGTTCTATGCCCTGCCGCAGGCGCCGCAGCAGTTCAAGCAGTTGATCATGGTGGCGGGGTTCGACCGCTATTTCCAGATCGCGCCCTGTTTCCGCGATGAAGACCCGCGCGCGGACCGTTCCCCCACCGACTTTTACCAGTTGGATGTGGAGATGAGCTTTGTGGAGCAGGAGGATGTCTTTGCGGCTGTGCAGCCCGTGATTCAGGGCCTGTTTGAGACGTTCCGCCCTGACTGCAAGACGGCGAGTGACTGGCCGCGCATCGCCTATCGCGACAGCTTGCTGTGGTACGGGTCGGACAAGCCCGATCTGCGCAACCCGATCAAGATGCAGATCGTGACCGAGCATTTCCGGGGGTCCGGCTTTGCCGTGTTTGCGAAGCTTCTGGAGAATGAAGGCACCGAGGTGCGCGCCATTCCGGCACCGACCGGGGGGAGCCGCAAGTTCTGTGACCGGATGAATGCCTATGCCCAAAAGGAAGGGCTGCCGGGGATGGGCTATATCTTCTGGCGCGAGGCCGAGGATGGATCGGGGATGGAAGCCGCCGGTCCCTTGGCCAAGAACATCGGCCCCGAGCGGACGGAAGCGATCCGGGTTCAGCTTGGCCTTGGGCTGGGGGATGTGGCTTTCTTCCTTGGCGGCAAGCCCGAGCAGTTTGAAAGCTTTGCGGGCCGGGCGCGCAACGAGATCGGGCGGGAATTGGGGCTGGCCGAGACGGATACGTTCCGCTTCGCCTGGATCGTCGACTTCCCGATGTATGAGAAGACCGATGACGGAAAGATCGACTTTTCCCACAACCCCTTC
>PNND01000268.1 GCA_013824045.1 Rhodobacter sp.
AGACGCTTCTGAAGTTTTTCACTGTCGATGCCTGCCAGTCGGGCGTTGAGGCTCAGATCTGCCCTAAGGCTTGCGGCGCTGCCGTTTTGGAACTCGGTCTCTGCGCCACCAACCACCAAAGTTGTCGCGCCGATGGAGGTGGCGTAGAGGGTTGAGCGCGGCGGGGCTTCAACTTCGTTCAGTTCCCGATCCAGTCCAAAGGCCGCCGCCGCCTCTTTGGCGATCCCCTGCATTTCGGTTCGCAGGTCGTCTTGTCGGTCTGGCGGCAATCTGTCGATCTGGGCTGTAGATTGCGCCACCCAGGCCGATAAGCCCTGCGCCGGGTCAGCCGCAAAGTCGCTCCGCTGCTGTTCCTCTTCGACATAGACCGCCATCACCGGGCTTTGCGCCAGATGCTTGGCCAAGGCTTCACTTAGCTGTGCTTCATCGGGAAACTTCGCCAGAACCTCGGCGCCACCGTCTCGAGCATAGGAGGTGACGGCCAAGAGCTCGTCGGGCAGAAATCCACTGGAGCCTTCGCCGTCGACAAAGCGACCGGTGCCGAGCGTGGCCTGAGCATCGGGGATATGCTCGGCCACCACCTTCCGAAATTCCGGGTCGGCGACGAGCCGTTCGGCCAGATCGCGGGTGTTTTCATTGTCCCGGCCAAGGGTCATAACAAGTTGCGCCTCATCGCCCGCATAGATCGCGATCTCCGGGCGGGCGAACTCGGGCTGTGGCCGATGCTCAAGAACAAGCCCTTCCGGCGAGCGGTCGGGTTCTTCCACCAGCTCGCGGTCCACCTCGGCCGCGCGCTTCACCGCCAGCTCAAGACCAGCCTCACCACCTTCATACAAGTCATAGGCATGGCGCAGGGCCTCGCGGGAATTCGGGAAAGTGCGCTCAGAAACGGTAAGCTCATTCTCCCCTCCCGGCAGATTTGCCTCGTAGCCCGTATGAATGCCCCGATCGGTAGCCACCGCTACGGGCCGTAGCTCGACATTTGCATCGGTGGTGACCCAATCGCCTGTGGCGATGATGGGTGGCTTTTCGGCAAGGGCGTTTTGGTAGGCGGTTACCTCTCGATCCGCCACGTCCTCCCGGGCTTGCACCGCCGCGCGCAATTCCGGCCCGGGCGGGACCGCGTCACTGTGGTCCGCCCAAAGCGTCGCTGCCTTTTCTGGTGCGCGGCGGGCGAAGGCCTCGAGATCATCCCTCAACCCAGTATCGAGCCGTTCAGTCACGGCCGGACCCTCTTTGCCCCACTCGACTTTGCCCAACCGTTCCGTCAGCGAGGTTTCCATCGCATTCAAAAACCCGGCGCGAAACTCGGCATCCGGCGCATGCGAGTCCGGCAGTGATTTGAAATACCGCGTCTCGCCCGTCTCATGGACCCCGTGGATTTCCGTGCGGGCCATCGTCCGGGCGGTATTGCCGTCGATATGCGCGACCGAGGGCCGCTCGGCGGGATCCACGCGAAAGAACGCCTCGCCAGCTTGGCGCGGGTCTTCGAAGTCCTGCGCCGCCCCTGACAGGGTCAGCCGGACCGAGAAATATTCCTTCGGGCGCTCGGTGGCCATGCGTTCCGCATCGCTGCGCTGTGTTTTCGGGCGCGCCGATCCTGCATTGATGTCGTTTTCCATGGTGTACCTGCGAGGCAAAGAGCCGGAAATGGGGAAGGGGCGGGCGGGCGCTGCGGCGGTGTCAGTCGTCGAGGCCGGGGAAATACATCTCCATGATCCCGCGCTGATCGCCGATGCGGCCCATCTGCAGGATCACGTCGATCGAGGTCTGCAGGTATCGGATCACTTCGCCAAAACTGAGCTTGGTACCCTGCGCCATCACCAAAAGTGCCAGCCGGTCCATCGCCTTGCGGGCCGAATGAGCGTGCAGCGTCGTGAAAGA
>PNND01000461.1 GCA_013824045.1 Rhodobacter sp.
GCCATTAGCGTGTATTAACGGTCTGCGACCGTCCAACGCGTCTGATGGAGGAAACCGCATGGCCTTTGGCCTGCGGCCGGATCAGGACGAAAACACGAACGGGGAGACGTTCACATGAAGATTCGTAACAATTTGTTTGCTTCGGCCAGCATTGCCGGGCTGCTTGCGGCGCCTGTCGCGCAGGCGCAGTCGATGGATGAGCTGGTGGCCGCGGCCAATGCCGAGGGCATGCTGAGCACCATCGCCCTGCCCCACAGCTGGTGCGGCTATGGCGACATCATCGCATCGTTCAAGGCGAAGTATCCGGAAATCACCGTCAACGAGTTGAACCCCGATGCGGGCTCGGCCGACGAGATCGAGGCCGTGAAGGCCAACAAGGACAACAAAGGCCCGCAGGCACCCGACGTTCTGGACGTTGGTCTTGCCTTCGGCCCGTCGGCCCAAGGCGAAGGGCTGCTCTCGCCCTACAAGGTTTCGACCTGGGATTCGATCCCGGCCGAGATCAAGGATGCCGATGGCCATTGGGCCGGCGCCTATTATGGCGTGATGGGCTTTGTGGTGAACACGGACATCGTGCCGAATCCGCCGCAGGATTGGGCCGATCTGCTGAAGCCGGAATACGCAGGCATGGTGGCGCTGGCGGGCGATCCGCGCGCGTCGAACCAGGCGATCCTTGCGGTGCTGGCGGCGGGTCTGTCGACCGGGGCTGAAGCGGGCGAAGCCTCCGGCGCGGCCGGGCTTGAGTTCTTCAAGCAGCTGAATGAGGCGGGCAACTTCGTGCCGGTGATCGGCAAGGCCGGCACGCTGGCACAGGGCACCACGCCCATCATCATCGCATGGGATTTCAACGGCCAGTCCTGGGCCCGTGAGCTTGCCGGCAACCCGCCGGTCGAGATCGTGATCCCGAAATCGACGGTGGCCGGTGTCTATGTGCAGGCGATCAGCGCCTATGCGCCGCAGCCCAATGCCGCGAAACTGTGGATGGAGCACATCTTCTCGGACGAAGGTCAGCTTGGCTATATTGCAGGCGGCTGCACCACGGCGCGCTTTGGCGAGCTGGTGGCTGCGGGCAAGGTGCCGCAGGAGATGCTGGACGCCATGCCCCCGGCAGAAGCCTATGAAACGGCTGTGTTCCCGACCGTGGAACAGCAGGACGCCAACAAGGCCGCTGTGACGGCAGGCTGGGATGCCACCGTCGGCGCCAACGTCGAGTAAGACACGAGAAAAGGATACGCCCGCCCCCTTTTGCCGGGGGCGGGCGTTTCATGTTAAGAAAAGTTACGAAGGGGCCGCAAAGTGCTCCGGTGCAACGCGAAGGACAGGGGAACCCGATGGCCGATGACAGCCCCCGACCGGGGCCGCGCTTTCGCTGGCCGATGGAATGGCTGGGTATTCTGCCCTTTGCGATCTTTGCCCTTCTTTTCCTGATCCTGCCCACCATGCGGATCGTTCTGGGCGCATTTCAGACGCCAGAGGGCGGGTTCACCCTTCAGAACATGATCGATCTGAACACCGACTCGATCCGCGCGGCCTATTGGACATCGATCAAGCTGTCTTTCTACACGGCGGCTTTGGGCTGTGCCGTGGGCTTTGCCATGGCGGCGGCGGTGGTCTTTGGCGGCCTGCCAAAGGGCGTGCGGTCGCCCCTGCTGACGTTTTCGGGCGTGGCATCGAATTTCGCGGGCGTGCCGCTGGCATTCGCCTTTATCGCCACCATCGGCCCGGTGGGGTTGATCACCGTCTGGCTGCGGACGGAGTTCGGCATCAATCTGCGGGCGATGGGGTTCAACCTGCTGTCCTTCTGGGGGTTGGTGATCACCTATCTGTTCTTCCAGATTCCGCTGATGATCCTGATCATCACCCCCGCGCTGGATGGGTTGAAGC
>PNND01000139.1 GCA_013824045.1 Rhodobacter sp.
ACGGGTGGATACCTATTTCGTGGATATGGATACCTGCGGTCCGATGGTTCTGGACGCGCTGATCAAGATCAAGACCGAGATCGATCCGACGCTGACCTTCCGCCGGTCGTGCCGGGAAGGCATCTGCGGGTCTTGCGCGATGAATATCGGCGGGATCAATACGCTGGCCTGCATCTATGGGCTGGATGAGGTGAAGGGGGATGTGAAGATCTATCCGCTGCCGCATCTGCCGGTGATCAAGGATCTGGTGCCGGACCTGACGCATTTCTATGCCCAGCATGCGTCGATCATGCCTTGGCTGGAGACCAAGACCAACCGCCCCGCCAAGGAATGGCGGCAGTCGATCGAGGATCGCAAGAAGCTGGATGGGCTTTATGAATGCGTGATGTGCGCGTCCTGCTCCACCTCTTGCCCGAGCTACTGGTGGAACAGCGACAAGTATCTGGGCCCGGCGGCGCTGCTGCATGCCTATCGCTGGATCATCGACAGCCGCGATGAGGCGACGCCGGAGCGGCTGGATCAGCTGGAAGACCCGTTCAAGCTGTACCGCTGCCACACGATCATGAACTGCGCCAAGACCTGCCCCAAGGGGCTGAACCCGGCCAAGGCGATTGCAGAGATCAAGAAGATGATGGTGGAGCGGGTGGTGTAAGCCACGCCTCACGCGGCAAATGGAAAGGCCGGGGGATGACCCCGGCCTTTTGCGTTCTTGGCCTTTTCTTCAGCGGCCTACGCCCACATAGGTTTCGAACCCGGCGGCCAGCACGTCATCGCGTGCGTAGATGTTGCGCAGGTCGGCCATGCGGGGGGTGTTCATCTTGCGGGCGAGTTTGGCCAGATCGAGGGCGCGGAATTCGTTCCATTCGGTGAGGATCACCAGAACATCGGCCCCTTGGGCGGCGTGATAGGCGCTGTCCACCCAGCGGACATGGGGCAGCAGCGCCTCGCCCTCATGCTGGCCTTGCGGGTCCATCACGCGGACCTTGGCCCCTTGGCCCACAAGGGCGGGCACGATGGTGAGCGAGGGGGCATCGCGCATGTCATCGGTGTTGGGTTTGAAGGTGACGCCGAGGATGCCCACCGTCTTGCCGTTCACTTGGCCATCCAAGAGGTCGATGATCTTGTCGAGCATCCGCAGCTTGACCTGATCGTTGACCTTGATGACGGTTTCCACGATCTGCATGGGCACCGCGTTTTCCTGCCCGATGCGGGCCAAGGCCTTGGTATCCTTGGGGAAGCATGAGCCGCCATAGCCGGGGCCAGCATGGAGGAACTTGTTGCCGATGCGGCCATCAAGGCCGATGCCTTTGGAGACGGACTTGATATCGGCCCCCACGCGTTCGCACAGCGCGGCGATTTCGTTGATGAAGGTGATCTTGGTCGCGAGGAAGGCGTTGGCGGCGTATTTGATCATCTCGGCCGATTCCAGATCGGTGAAGACGATGGGGAAATCGCGCAGGAAGAGCGGGCGGTAGATGTCGGACATGACCTTCTTGGCGCGGTCATTTTCGATGCCCACCACCACGCGGTCGGGGCGCATGAAATCGTCGATCGCGGCGCCTTCGCGCAGAAATTCGGGGTTGGAGGCGATGTCGAATTCCGCAGTGGGGCTGGAGGCGCGCACAGCATCGGCCACCTTGCGGTTGGTGCCGACGGGGACGGTGGATTTGGTGACGATCACGGCATAGCCGGTGAGCGCGCGGCCGATTTCCTCGGCCGCGGCCATGACATAGCGCAGGTCGGCATGGCCATCGCCGCGCCGGGTGGGGGTGCCCACAGCGATAAAGACGGCATCCGCCCCGGCGACGGCCTCGGCCAGATCGAGGGAAAAGGACAGCCGCCCTGCCGCAACGTTCTTGG
>PNND01000442.1 GCA_013824045.1 Rhodobacter sp.
CCGCGTGACGTTTGACGATGTGGCCGGCATCGACGAGGCCAAGGAAGAGCTGGAAGAGATCGTGGAATTCCTGCGCAACCCGCAGAAGTTCAGCCGTCTGGGCGGCAAGATCCCCAAGGGCGCGCTGCTGGTGGGCCCTCCGGGCACCGGTAAGACACTGCTGGCGCGCGCGATTGCGGGTGAGGCTGGGGTGCCGTTCTTTACGATCTCGGGTTCGGACTTCGTGGAAATGTTCGTGGGCGTGGGTGCTAGCCGCGTGCGCGACATGTTCGAGCAGGCCAAGAAGAACGCGCCCTGCATCGTGTTCATTGACGAAATCGATGCCGTGGGCCGTGCCCGTGGTGTGGGCATCGGCGGCGGCAATGACGAACGCGAACAGACCTTGAACCAGTTGCTGGTCGAGATGGACGGGTTTGAGGCAAATGAAGGCGTGATCATCGTCGCGGCGACCAACCGCAAGGACGTGCTGGACCCGGCGCTGCTGCGCCCCGGCCGTTTTGACCGCACGATCCATGTGCCGAACCCCGATATCAAGGGGCGCGAAAAGATCCTGAACGTGCATGCCCGCAAGGTGCCACTGGGGCCGGATGTCGATCTGCGCACCATCGCGCGGGGGACGCCGGGCTTTTCCGGGGCCGATCTGATGAACCTGGTGAACGAGGCGGCGCTGATGGCTGCCCGCGTTGGCCGCCGGTTCGTGACGATGGAAGATTTCGAACAGGCCAAGGACAAGGTCATGATGGGCGCCGAACGCCGGTCGATGGTTTTGACCGCCGATCAGAAGGAAAAGACCGCCTATCACGAGGCAGGGCACGCCATCGTGGGCATGAACATGCCCAAGTGTGACCCGGTCTATAAGGCCACGATCATTCCGCGCGGCGGTGCCTTGGGGATGGTGGTCAGCCTGCCCGAGATGGACCGGCTGAACATGCACAAGGATGAGGGCAAGCAGAAGATCGCCATGACCATGGCGGGCAAAGCGGCCGAGATCATCAAGTACGGCGAAGAGGGCGTGTCCTCGGGTCCGGCGGGCGATATCCAGCAGGCGTCTTCGCTGGCACGCGCCATGGTGATGCGCTGGGGCATGTCGGACAAGGTCGGCAATATCGACTATGCCGAGGCGCATGAAGGCTATCAGGGCAACACGGCGGGCTTCTCGGTTTCGGCCGATACCAAGACGCTGATCGAATCCGAAGTGAAGCGGCTGATCGACGAAGGCTATGAAACCGCGCGGCGGGTTCTGCTGGAGAAGGCCGATGATTTCGAGCGTCTGGCGAAGGGTCTGCTGGAGTATGAGACGCTGACCGGTGACGAAATCCGCAAGGTGATCGCGGGTGAGACGCTGGGCAAGGACGATGATGCAGACAAGCCTGCATCGGGTGGCGGTGCCACGTCGATTGCGGCCATTCCCAAGACCAAGCCCAAGGCCCCGAAGGCCGGGCCGGAGCCTGAACCGGTTCTGTAATCTAGGTCTAGAGACTGGAGAAAGCCCCGGAACCCGCGACGGTTCCGGGGCTTTTGCTTGCCCTGCTTGCTTCGGGCCTTTCGGCGCGGGTAGATGGGGACCTGATCGACCAAGCTTGCGCCGGGGGTGAGATGCCTGTTCTGAAACCGACGGAATTCCATGCCCGGATTGTCTGGATGGGTCTTGTGCGCGACCGCGAGGCGGCGCTGGCCGCAGAGGCGGTGGACAGGTTGCGCGTGCTGTTTTCGGGGCCAGAGGGCGAAGATCACGGCGGGCTAACGCGGCCCAGCTGCAGCCGGGTGGTGGCGCAATATCCCAAGGGAACGACGATCCGCAATACGCGGCAATTCACCGTGCTGTCGGCCGAGGAATTGGCCGATACCGCCGCT
>PNND01000418.1 GCA_013824045.1 Rhodobacter sp.
CCCGCCGAATGCAGGATGAAATTCGCCCCGCAATGGATGGCCGCCAGCATCGACATGGTGCCTTCCATCATCGCCTGCGCATCGGGCAGCTTTGACGTGGTGAAATTCCCCGAACACCGCAACGGCAGGTTCAACCGCCGCGCCAATTGCCCGATCACCATGGACCCGATGGCGGGCTCCGGCGTCCCAAAGGTGGGCGATCCCGACCGCAGGCTCATCGATGACAGGAAATTGCCGAAGATCACCGGTGCGCCCTTGCGCTCCAATTGCGTCAGCGCGCAGCCCGCCATCGTCTCGGCCAGCGATTGCGCAATGGCCCCGGCGTTGGTCACTGGCCCCATCGCGCCGCCAAGGATGAACGGCACCACCACCGCCGCCTGGTTCGCCCGCGCATAGGCGCGCAAGGACCGCGTCATCGTCCCGTCCCAGACCAGCGGCGAATTGACATTCACATTGCCCAGAATCACACAATTGGCGTCGACAAAGTCGTGGCCAAAGACGATCCGCGCCATGTCGATACTGTCCTCGGCCCGCTCCTCCGCCGTGACCGAACCCATGAAGGGCCGGTCCGACAGCGTCAGATGCGCCATGACCATGTCCAGATGCCGCTTGTTCACGGCTATATCCGTGGGCTCGCAGATCGTCCCGCCCGAATGGTGAAAGCTGGGGCTGGCCTGTGCCAGCTTGATGAAGTTCTGGAAATCCTCCAGCGTCCCGAACCGCCGCCCCCGGTCCATATCCATCACAAACGGGCTGCCATAGGCTGGCGCAAAAACCACCGACTTCCCGCCGATCTCCACCGATTTCGCGGGATTGCGCGCGTGCTGGGTAAAGCTCGCTGGCGCATCGCGCAGCACCTCGCGCAGCAACCCCGGCGGAAAGCGCACCAGCACACCCTCCACCTCGGCCCCGGCCCGTTTCCAATACTCCAGCACCACCGGATCATCGCGGAACTCGATCCCGGTTTCGGCCAGTATCCGATCCGCCGCCGCCTCGATTTTCAGCAGGTTCTCTTCCGACAGAATGTCATAGGTCGGGATGTTGCGCAGGATATAGGGCCGCCCGACCCCGCCCCCCTTCTGCGCTCGCTCCGCTTGCCGCGCCGCGCGGCCTGACCGCTGATGCCGAACCTCGTTCATCCGAACCTCCCGCCCCGCCTCACCCAAGCAAACGCCCGCATCCCGCGAAAGTCAGCCCGAAACGCGACGATAACAGGTCCAAACCCGCCCCCCTTCTTCTCTGCTGAAAATATCCTCGGGGGTCTGCCATCGGATTCGCCACCGGTTCAAGAACCGATGGCTGACGGGGGGCGAAGCGCCCCCACTCCTGAGCCAAGCGCGCATGCGCGCAGGCGAGGCAAAAGCAATGCGGGCGCATGCCCGCGCCGGCTAATTCACGTCGGCTCAGGTCACCACATTGGGCGCGGATCGCCCGGTGAACTCTGCAATCCGCGCGATCTGTTCCGCCGCCCGGATCACCGGGGCCAGCGCCGCCTGCGGATCAAGATCCAATCCCTCCGGTCCCGCAGCGTAGCGTTCAAGATAAAGCCGCAGCGTCGCGCCCTCGGTCCCCGTCCCCGACAGGCGCAACACAAGGCGCGATCCGTCGGTGAACATCACCCGCACGCCCTGCCGGGTGCTGACCGATCCGTCGACCGGATCGGTATAGGCGAACTCATCCGCCCCTGCGATCACCATGCCCTCAACCATTTTGCCCGGCAGCCCAGGCAAGGCCCCGCGCAGGGCGGAAACCATGGCATCAGCCTTGGCCACCTCGATCGCTTCGAAATCATGGCGGCTATAATAGTTGCGCCCGAACCGCGCCCAATGCTCGGCCAGTATC
>PNND01000496.1 GCA_013824045.1 Rhodobacter sp.
AAAGCTGTGGCGGATGGGGAATCGGTGCCTGCGCTGCTGCAGGCGGCGCGCTATTGGGGCGTGAAGATCGCGACGGCCGAAAGCTGCACGGGCGGGTTGATCGCCGGAGCTTTGACCGATGTGGCCGGATCGTCGGATGTGTTCGAGCGGGGCTTTGTGACCTATTCCAACGCAGCCAAGTGCGAGATGCTGGGGGTCAGGGCTGAAACGCTTGAGGCTTATGGCGCGGTGTCCGAGCAGGTGGCGCGTGAGATGGCCGAAGGCGCGTTGCGCCATTCGGCGGCCAGTCTGGCGGTATCGGTGACCGGAATCGCCGGGCCGGGCGGATCGGAGTTCAAACCGGAGGGTCGGGTTTGTTTCGGTCTGGCCATGCGGGGGCGCGAGACGCTGGTGGAAACGGTGGAGTTCGGCGCGCTGGGCCGGGCGGGCGTGCGACGGGCGACGGTGGAGCATGCGCTGGAATTGATGCGGCGCGCTCTGGTCTGAGGGCCTTTGGGTATTTTTGCCAAGATGAAGTTTGGGCCGGATCAGGGGTGAAGCGCGAAGAAGCGCAGCACCTCGGTCGTGGCGCTGATGTCTTGCGTGGCGCCCTGACGTGCGGCGCGGCGGCTGCCGGGCCATGCATGGCCGCCGCCTTCGATGGTCTGAATCCGGACCTGCACCCTGCCCTGCCCATCAGTGTAGTTCCGTTCGATCACGCGCATGCCGTCATTGGCCGGGTCGATGATGCGTTCGGTGCGGGAGAGCATGGGGAACGGGGCGAGGAAAGCTGCCTCGACTGACGCGACGGAGGCGAAATCGGTGCGGGTCAGGCTCTTGTCGCCCTGCCCGCCTGCATAGGGGACCATGGCATCGGCCGTTCCGTGGATGTGCAGCAGCGGGACCGGGCCTTTGACGGGGATACGGGCCGTGTCCATGGTGCCGGCAACGCCTGCAACGGCCCGCACGCGCGCAGGATGCCGGGCGGCATAGGTTTCGGCCATGATCGATCCATTCGACATGCCGGTGAGATAGAGGCGGCGGTCGTTCAGGCCGAAGCGGCGGGTGGCATCCGCGATGATGGCATCAAGGAAGGCGATGTCATCCACACTGTTCCGCTGGGCAGCGCCGCAGCAATAGCCGCCGTTCCATGTGGCGGCGCGGCCGGTGCCTTCGGGGTAGATAACCGCATAGCCCTGCCGATTGGCGGGGCGCGACAGGCCGGAAGCGCGGGCGAACTGATCCGCGCCGCCCCCGCCGCCATGCAGCGCTAGAAGGATGGGCGCGCCCTGCGGGCTCGTGGGCAGGTCGATGCGATAGATGCGGTCGCCCAAGCGGATGGTTTCGGCCGCAGCGGGTGGGGCGGCAAGGGCAAGGAGAAGGACAAGAAAGCGGAGCATCGGCATCCCCAGATCAGGCGTGATGCAGGGTGATACGCCCGTGTTTCGCGGTTCCGTCGCAGAGCGGCGCGGGTCAGACCTTGGGGCCGTGCAATTCGGCCGCGCGGCGTTCAAAGGCGCGCACGACCCGCTGCATGGCATCGTTGAACACCACGCCGATGATGCCTTGCAGGATTGCGTTGCGGAACTCGAAATCGACGAAGAAATCCACTTCGGACCCGCCTTCCACATCGCGGAAGGACCAAGTGGACTTCATATGCTTGAAGGGGCCGTCAATGTATTCGGTTTCGATCTTCTTCACCTCGGGCCAGAGGGTGACCCGGCTGCCGAAGCGTTCGCGGAACACCTTGAAGCTGATCACCAGATCGGCCTCCATCACCTCGCCCCCCGGGATGGGGCGGCGCGAGCGGATGCGGGCGGCGGAATTCCAGGGCAGGAACTTAGGGTAAGACCCGACATCC
>PNND01000298.1 GCA_013824045.1 Rhodobacter sp.
ATCACGCAACCAGTCTGCCGCCCCTGCCGAGTTGGCCCCCGCCAGACCAAGCCCCGCGGCGAAAATCCGACCACCCCCCGCTGCCTGCAACGCGTCTGCCGCCGCCTTGACGATGTTCTTCGCCGCCCCGTCAGGATCAGACGCGATATTCGCCGGCCCAGCCTCACCCCGGCCCAATACATGCCCCGATTCATCGGCCACAGCCGCGCGGCACCCTGTGCCGCCCCCGTCAATGCCCAAGTAAAGCTGCATGGCGAATCCTCTCGGCGCATAGAATACCAAAACAATACCAAATAGAAAGAGTCTTCGGAAAAACTCCGAAAAACCTTTGCTGCACCTGCAAAACAGAAAGACACTTTACAATTGGTATTATTTTGGCATTGTCATGGAAACCGGAGGAATCACATGGCAGACCGCCCGACAGAGGCCCGTCATCCCCGCTCGACAGGCATTCACGCCCTGCCGGGCATGGATGCCCTGTCGCATCTTCTCGGTGCCCAACAGGCGGCCCTTGCCACCGTGCGCCCTGCCATTCCAGCTATCGACCAAGCCGCCACTGCCGCGGCAAACAGCCTGCGCGCGGGCGGAAAGCTGGCCTATGCCGGGGCGGGGTCGTCCGGCTTGATGGCGCTGGCCGATGGGCTGGAACTGGCCGGCACCTTCGGCATCCCCCCCGACCGCACCCCGATCCTGTTCGCTGGTGGTGCATCGGCCCTGCTGCACATGATCGGCGCGGTCGAGGATGATCCCACGCTCGCGCAGGCGGATTTCCGGAATGCCGGCCTCAGCAAGGGCGACACGATCCTGTGCCTCTCGGCCTCCGGCTCTACCCCTTACACCGCGGTCATCGCAGATCTGGCCCGCGCCGAAGGCCTTACCGTTGTCGGCTTTGCCAATGTTGCAGGGTCGAAACTGCTAGAACAGAGCCATATTCCTGTTCTGCTGGACACCGGACCCGAGGTTGTGAACGGCTCCACCCGCATGGGGGCCGCGACGGCGCAGAAGGTGGCGTTGAACATGCTGTCGGTCAGGATGGGTATCCTCTTGGGCCATGTGCATGATGGCTATATGGTCAATCTTGTGGCCGATAATGCCAAACTGGCAGATCGTGCCGCGCGGATCGTCGCCGGAATTTCGGGCAAGGACATGGCCGCTGCCAAGGACGCCCTTTCCCAAACCGGCGGCGCAGTGAAAACGGCGGTCCTGATCGCCGCAGGCGCCACGACCGCACAGGCGGCGGCGCATCTGAAGAACAGCGAAGGGGCCCTCGGCCCGGCCCTTGCCGCTTTGACAACACAAGGCCACCAACAGGGAGTATCTCAATGACCAAGACATTCCGCTTCGCGCTGCTCGCCACCACCCTTCTGGGCGGTGCCGCCTCGGCGCAGGATGTGACGCTGACCATCGAAAGCTGGCGCAACGATGACCTGACCATCTGGCAGGACACGCTGATCCCCGCCTTTGAGGCACAGAATCCCGGCATCAAGGTCGTCTTCGCGCCGACCGCACCGGCAGAATACAACGCCGCCCTGAACTCCAAGCTGGCTGCAGGCAGCGCAGGCGATCTGATCACCTGCCGCCCCTTCGACGCCTCGCTGGAACTCTACAACCAGGGCCATCTGGCCGATCTGTCGGGCCTTGGCTCCATGGCAAATTTCTCGCCTGTGGCAAAGTCGGCCTGGCAGACGGATGACGGCGCGGCCACCTTCTGCGTGCCCATGGCATCCGTGATCCACGGCTTCATCTACAATAAGGACGCCTTCGCCGAACTGGGCCTGGCTGTTCCCACGACGCGCGACGAATTCTTTGCCGCGCTCGACGCTATCAAGGCT
>PNND01000377.1 GCA_013824045.1 Rhodobacter sp.
TTGGGCGACATGCCCTCTGCCCTGCCCGCCGAATAAGGACCGACCGATGCCGCAATGGATTCGCGCCTGCGCCACCGATGACATCGACGAAGAGGATCTGATCCGCTTCGATCATGCCGGTGCCACCTATGCCATCTACCACTCACCGGAAGGCCAGTTCTTCGCCACGGCGGGCAAATGCACCCATGAAGAGGTGCATCTTTGCGACGGGCTGGTGATGGGCCATCTGATCGAATGCCCCAAGCATAACGGCCAGTTCGACTATCGCACCGGCGAGGCGAAGCGCGCGCCCGTCTGCGTCAACCTGCGCACCTATCCGGTGAAGGTAGACGGCGGCGACGTCTATATCGAGGTGCCCTGACATGCCCCGTCCCCCCACCGTTCGCGATCTGCTGGATGCGCGGGGCAAGCATCAGTTTGCCATGCTGCGCGTCGAAACGCTCGAAGAGGCAGAGGCCGCCCATCGCGCCGGTGTGGAACTGCTGTCCATCCCGCCCGCCATGATCCTCGATCGCCGCTTCCGCGAGGTGGCCCCCACCGCCTTCGCCTTTCCCGGCGACAATTTCTACGAAATCGGCGACACCGCCGATTTCCTGAAATGGGCCTTTCCGCTGTTCAAGCACGGGGCCGACGGCTTTTATTGCTCCGGCTCGCTGCAGACCATCCGCGCCATGGCTGATCACGCCTTGCCGGTCTGCGGCCATGTCGGCCTGATCCCGTCAAAACGCACCTGGACCGGCGGTTTCAAGGCGGTGGGCAAGACGCTGGATAGCGCCAAGCTGGTCTGGAACCAGATCAAGGCGCTGGAAGATGCGGGTGCCTTCGCGGCAGAGATCGAGGTTGTCCCCCATTCCATCACCGCAGCGATCGCCGAAAAGACCAGCCTCTTCCTCATCTCGATGGGCGCCGGTGCGGGCGGCCACGCGCAGTACCTCTTCAGCGACGATGTGCTGGGCCAGAACACGGGCCATATCCCGCGCCATGCCAAGGTCTATGCCAATTTCGCCGCCGAAACGGCCCGCCTGCAAGAGATGCGGGTGCAGGCGATGCGATCCTTCACGCAGGATGTTCACACCGGCAGCTATCCCGCGCCGCAGCATCTGGTGGATTGCGACGCCGATGTCGTGGCAGATTTCCGCGACTGGCTGGATCAGGTCGCCTGACTGGGCCCCCCCGCCGAAGCCGCCGATGCCTGCGAAACCGGGGCCTCCCGGAAACCGCGCCGCTTTCATCTCCGATCTTAACGTTGCCCAAAGGGCAGAACCGGCAGTCCCCCCGCACCATGCGGGGCAAAGTGCCACTGGCCTGCGCCTTTCCCCCAGCCACAGCCGCGTTATGTTCGGCGTCTGGAGGCGTGCATGCTGCTCAATCTGCGCGAAGTGACAAAGACCTATCCCAACGCCGCCGCTGCAGTTCTGCGCGGGGTGTCCTTCGATCTGGCCAAGGGCGAAACGCTGGCCCTGACCGGCGAATCCGGCTCCGGCAAAAGCACGCTCCTGCATCTCATCGGCGGGCTGGATACGGCCGACAGCGGTACGGTTGCGATCAATGGCATCGACCTCACCCCGCTTGATGATACCGGGCGGGCGGCCCTGCGGCGCGGCACCGTCGGTGTGATCTTTCAGCAATTCAACCTGATCCCCTCCCTGACTGTGGCCGCCAACATCGCCTTTCAGGCCCGGCTCGCAGGCCGCCACGACCCGGGCCGCGACCAGCGCCTCGCGCTTCGCCTTGGGCTGACCGACCATCTCGCCAAATACCCCGAGCAGCTGTCGGGCGGGCAGCAGCAGCGGGTGGC
>PNND01000262.1 GCA_013824045.1 Rhodobacter sp.
GGACGGCGAGCAGGGTATAGCTGTCCTTGCCGCCGGACAGGCAGACAAGCCAGCGGTCGCCCCGGTTGACCATGCCGTAGGTTTCAATCGCTTCGCGCGCTTCGCGGACGATGCGTTTGCGGAGTTTCTTGAACTCGGTCGTCGAGGGTGCGCCGTGGAACAGCGGGTGGATATCGTCGAGATCGTCCAGCATGGGGGTGCTTTCACGCCAATGTGCAGGATGGCTATGCCAGAAGGGCGCGCGCCCGGCAATCCGGCAGGGGGGTTGGGGCGTATCACTTGCAAATGGGGGATGGTGGAATGGCAAAGCGGATGATGCGGGCGGGGATGATGCTGGGGGCGCTGGCGGTGCTGGCGGCCTGTACGGGCAAGCCGTCGCTGGAGGATGCGTCGCTGTCCACGCGCGAGTTGGAGTTGGAGGAGTTCTTTGACGGGCGGCTGGTGGCTTACGGCCAGTTTCAGGACATTTTCGGCACCGTGCGGCGGCAGTTCACGGTGAACATCCAAGGCGATTGGGATGGTGAGCGGCTGCGGCTGGTGGAGGATTTCGTCTATGAGGATGGATCGACGGAGCAGCGGGTCTGGACCTTGGTGAAAACCGGGGAGGAGACGTGGGAAGGCACGGCGCCCGGTGTGATCGGGGTGGCGACGGGGGTAGAGAAGGGCGATCGGTTCAACTGGAAATACACCATCGATCTGCCGGTTCCTGCGGCGGACGGCACGGCGGAAACGCTGCGGGTTTCGTTTGATGACTGGATGTGGTTGCAGAGCGAGGATCGGCTGTTCAACCGGGCCTACATGAAGCGCTTCGGCGTAGATATCGGCGATGTGTCGATCAGTTTCGAGAAGCTGTAGGGGACGATTTTTCTGCGAAAAATCAGGATGGATCCTTCTGCGAAGGATCGGCGCGGCGGTTGTCATGGTCGGGGTCTGATCCCGGCACGGGATCGTAGCCGTGGCCACCCCAAGGGTGGCAGCGGCAGATGCGGTGGACGGTGAGATAGCCGCCCTTGAGGCCGCCGTGGCGTTCCAGTGCTTCGAGCGCATAGGCGGAGCAGGTGGGCTGAAAGCGGCAGCCATGGCCGACCCAGGGCGAGAGCACCAGACGGTAGGCGCGGACGGGCAAAGCGAGGGCGCGGGCGAGGGGGGTCATGCCTTCTTGTCGCGGTGGACGCTGTGCAGCGCGGTGGCGAGATCGTCGAGCAGGTCGGTGAAGGCGCGGGTGACTGTCGCTTCGGGCCGGGCGACGAGGACGTAATCCCAGCCGGGGCGGGCAAGTGCGGGCAGAACCTGCTGCGCCACGGCGCGCAGGCGGCGCTTGGCGCGGTTGCGAAAGACGGCATTGCCGATTTTCTTCGATGCCGTGAAGCCGAGGCGGATGTCGGGGGTGCCGTCATCGCGGTTGCGCGCCTGCAGGAGGAAGCCGCCGGTGCCCTGGCGGCGGGCCGAGGCGGCGCGCAGGAAATCGGCGCGTTTGCGCAGGGTCTGGGGTTTGGCGGGGGTATCGGCGCAAAAGGAAACCGCCGGGGAAGCCCCGGGCGTTTCGGCGTTTCGGCCTTTGCCCGTTTCCTCCGGCGGTGTCATGGCGTCACCTTTTGTCGGCCCGGTTGGCGGGCCGGGAAGGATCAGGCGGACAGCTTCTTGCGGCCCTTGGCGCGGCGGGCGGCCAGCACGAGACGGCCGCCTTTGGTGGCCATGCGGGCGCGGAAGCCATGGCGGCGGCTGCGCACCAGGTTCGACGGTTGGAATGTACGCTTCATTGCGGCTCTCCGTAGCGGTCGGGCAGCGCAAA
>PNND01000427.1 GCA_013824045.1 Rhodobacter sp.
GATTGATCAGAAAAACTTGGCTTAGAAGTTGTTGACGTTGCCGGGGATCAGCGTGCCGGTGCCATCATCCTTGCCATCCTTGACCCATGTGACGGTTTCACCATCGATGCGGGCCGACCAGCAGCTGGCCCCTTCGCCATAGTTGAAGCACATCTGATCATTCTCGACTGTCCAGGTGCCGGTATAGCCGTCGCCGCGAATGGTGCCGTCGGCGGCGTAAAACTCGGTATAGGCCCCGGATTCGACCATGGAGCCTTGCACCGTTTTGTCGGCGATGGCGGCCTTGATGGCGTCGCCTGCGGCGAGATCCTGGGCGAAGGCGGGCAGGGCGAGGAAGAGGGAGGCGAGGGTGGCGCGAAGATACATCTGGGGTTTCCCTTTTGTTAACCAGAGAGGGAGGTAGCCCGGACGCGCTTGCGTCAAGATGCCCTAAAGATCGGCGGGAAGGCGGAGACCAAGGCGCGCTGCAAGGGTGGCCAGCGTATCGCGGGTAGGTTGCGGCCAGTCGGCCTTGCGGGCGAGGTAGAGCATTGCCTGCGACTGGTGGATCAGTGCGTCGGACAGCACCTTGAGGTGATTGGCGCGCAGGGTTTCGCCGGTTGAAGTGATGTCGGCAATCGCCTCGGCCGTGAGGTTCTTGACGGTGCCTTCTGTCGCGCCCTGACTGTCCACCAGTTGGTAATCGGCCACGCCGTGGCGGGTGAGGAAATCGCGCACGAGGCGGTGATATTTGGTGGCGATGCGCAGGCGGTGGCCATGCGCGGCGCGGAAGGCGGCGGCGGCGGCGTCGAGGTCATCCAATGTGTCCACATCGATCCAGGTGACGGGGACGGCGATGATCAGGTCGGCATGGCCGAAGCCGAGGGGGGCGAGTTCGGCCACCTGCGCGGGCCAGTCGGCCAGCTTGTCGCGCACGAGGTCGGAGCCGGTGACGCCAAGATGAATGCGGCCTGCGGACAACTCGCGCGGGATTTCCCCGGCGGATAGGAGGACGAGTTCGACGCCGTCGATCCCTTCGACCGCGCCGGAATATTCGCGGTCGTTCCCGGTCTGGCGCATGGCGATGCCGCGCTGGCCGAACCATTGAAACGTTTTCTCCATCAACCGGCCTTTGGAGGGGACGCCGATTTTCAGCATCAGATCACCCCTTTCAGGCGCGCGACGAGGCCGGGGCGGATGACGCCGCCCACGGCGGGGATGGAGCGGCCCGCGCCAAGGACGGCGGTCAGCGCATCGTAGCGGCCGCCGGAGGCGACGGGGGGCAGTGCGGGGTCGGCGGCGTGGAAGGAGAAGACGAAGCCGTCGTAGTATTCAAGGCTGGTACGGCCATGGCTTGCCTCGAATGGCAGGGTCGAAGTATCGGTTCCCAGCGCATCGAGCGCGTCGAGCCTTGTGGCGAAGCGGTCGACGGCGGGGGCGATTGCGGGCAGCATGGGGGTGATGCCGCGCAAGTGGCTTAGCGCGGCGCGGGCGGGGGCTTGCAGCGACAGGAGGTCATAGAGCAGCGCGGCCTCGGGGGCCGCGATGGGGGCGGTGGCGGCATCCTCGATCAACGCGCGGGCGCGGGCGGCGATGTCTTCGGGCGAGCGCAGGCCGACATGGGTGCCAGCGGCATCAATGAGCGCCTCGGGCGTGTCCTGCTGGAGATGTTGCAGGAGCGCGGCGCGGGCGGCGGGCAGGGGGGCGCGGCCTGAGAAACGGTCCAAGAGGGCGCGGAAACGGTTGGGGCGCCAGATGTGGCGCAGCAGTGCGGCCTTGCGGCGGTCGGAGGTGGAAAGGCCGCGG
>PNND01000021.1 GCA_013824045.1 Rhodobacter sp.
TTCCAGTTTGCCGGGGCGGAGCTGGTGGGCGCCGATACCTGGGATTTGTCACAGCGCTTGCGCGGGCAATGCGGGAGCGAGGCGGCGATGCCGGACTTTTGGCCTGCGGGGAGTCAGGTCGTGCTGATGACTGGGGCGGTGGCGCAAATCGATCTGCCCCCCGGCGCGCGGGGGCTGGAGCGGACATGGCGCATTGGCGCGGCGGATCGCGGGTTTGACGATCCCGATGTGGTGGAGCGGCGGCTGGCTTTCGACGGGATCGGCCTGCGCCCCTATGCGGTGGCGCATTTGCGGGCCGACCGGGTGATGGCGGGGACGCGGCTGCATTGGGTGCGGCGCACGCGGATCGACGGGGATAGCTGGGTGTCGACCGAGGTGCCGTTAGGCGAGGAGCGGGAGGCCTATCTTCTGCGCGTGCGGCGGGGGGCTGTGGTTCTGCGTGAGGTGGAGGTGACAGCGCCCGATTGGACTTATCCGGCAGCGCTGCGCGCGGCGGATGGGCCTGCAGCGGTGACGGTGGAAGTGGCGCAATTGTCGGCGCGGTTCGGGGCAGGGCCGTTTCGTAGCGTGACGCTGGTCTGATGCGGCGGGTTCTGCTGGGGGATTTACTGGCGCTGGCGGCGTATCTGGAACGCGATCCGGGCGCGGATGCAGGCGCGCGGCTGGCCGAGGCCCATGCCGCGCATTGCTATATGCGCCGCTTCGGGCGGCTGCATCCGCAATGGGGCAATGGCAGCCTGATGTCGCGGCTGGGGCCCGATGACGGGCGGCTTGGGGTTGCGTTTGCCCCAGTTGCGCTGCGGGCGCTGGTGGGGGCCTGTGAGGCGGTTATCTTCTGGAAGGTAAGACGATGGTTGGTCTGTCCTCTCCCGCGCCTATATGGTAGAAGGGAGGCTCTGGATGGAGTACGCAGCATGGCCGAGATCAAACCGAAAGTGACATCCGTCGATCCGGTCTGGGATCGTGTCTGCACCGAGGCGCAGGAAGCGATTCGGGCGGAGCCACTGCTTGGCGGGCTGATCCATTCGAGCCTGCTGCACCATTCCAGCATGGAACGCGCGCTGGCATACCGGTTTTCGTTGAAGCTGGCCTCCGGCGAGATGAGCGAGCAGATCCTGCGCGAAATCGCGGATCAAGCCTATGACAGCGACCCGGAACTGGGTGCTGCGGCGCGGGCCGATCTGATGGCGGTTTATGACCGCGATCCGGCCTGCCATCGGTTCATCCAGCCGATCCTGTTCTTCAAGGGCTATCAGGCGGTGCAGGCCTATCGTATCGGGCATTGGCTGTGGGGGCAGGGGCGCAAAGACCTTGCCTATTTCGTGCAGATGCGTGTCGGAAGTGTTCGGCGTGGACATCCACCCGGCGGCCAAGGTGGGCAAGGGGCTGATGATCGACCACGCCCATTCCATCGTGATCGGCGAGACGGCGGTGGTGGGCGATAACGTCTCCATGCTGCATTCAGTGACGCTGGGCGGGACGGGGAAAGAGGATGGCGACCGCCATCCCAAGATCGGCAATGGCGTGCTGATCGGGGCGGGGGCGAAGGTCTTAGGCAATATCACCATCGGCAACTGCTCGCGCATTGCCGCCGGTTCGGTGGTGCTGCAGGACATTCCGCCGATGAAGACGGTGGCGGGCGTTCCGGCCAAGATCGTTGGCGAGGCGGGTTGTTCGCAACCGGCCGTGTCGATGGATCACAAGCTGACTGGCTGCGTCGATTGCGATTGATGTGAGATGTGAAAAAGCCCCCGGAAGCGATTGCTTCCGGGGGC
>PNND01000040.1 GCA_013824045.1 Rhodobacter sp.
CGGACTATGGCGATAAACGCACCTGTAATAGACGGCTCGGACCCGGGGGCGGTACCCGGCGGCTCCACCAATCCACCCGGTCATTGCGGGGGTTCGGGGCCGAAATAGGATCGACGAACGTTCAAAGAGGCCAGCTTTTGCTCGGTGAGGTACCACCGTTATCGGTCCAAGATCACAGTTGCCAATGACAACCGTGCTCCGGTGGCGCTGGCCGCGTAAGCGGCTCGCAATACCAAATCTAAGTCCCTGCGCTTAGCCGCGTAGGGCGGGGTTCGCAGGTACCTGGCAACAGAAACCTGCACCTTCCCCCTCCGTCGCCGAAGATTGTCCAAGGGACATCTAGCGTCTCAGCCCTGCCGCAAAACAGCGCCGGGGTTCAGGATGCCCAGCGGATCCAGCGCCGCCTTGATCGCGCGCATCGCCGCCAGCTTGCCCGGATCGCCGTAGCGTTCCAGATCGCCCACTTTCAATCGCCCGATCCCGTGTTCCGCGCTGACCGATCCGCCCATCTCATGCACCAGATCATGAACACAGGTCTTGATCGCCTGGCGGTCCTGCGCGTGGTCCTGTCGGCTGCGGCCCTGCACGGGAAAGACGTTGTAATGCAGATTGCCGTCACCCAAATGACCAAAGCAGTTGATGCGCCACTCCCCCAACCGCGCCAGCGCCGCGTCGGCCCGCAAAAGGAAGTCCGGCACAGCCGCCAGCGGCAGCGATATATCATGCGACGAGATCGCGCCGATCTTGCGGTTCGCCGCGGGGATGGTTTCGCGGATGCGCCAAAGCGCCGTGCGCTGCGCCTCGGACGCGGCGATTACGCCGTCCAGCACAAGGCCTGCCTCGTCCGCCTCGGCGTAAAGGCCAGCCATCACGGCCTCGGACTCAAAGGACGATGGCAGGCCCAGTTCCAGCAGGACGGACCATTGCGGTGCCGTCGGGAAAGGGCAGGCCACCTCCGGCATCGTTTCGGCAAGAAAGGAAAACCCCATCCGGCTGATCAATTCAAAGGCCGAAATCATGCCCGGCAGCCGGTTCTGGCACAGTGTCAGCAGCCGTAGCGCCGCCGCAGGGTCTGGCACGACGAGGAGCGCCGTCACCTCGGCCGCCGGGCGCGGCACCATCCGCAGGGCCGCCGCCGTGATGATGCCCAGCGTCCCCTCTGCCCCGATCAGCAGATGCCGCAGGTCATAACCGGTATTGTCCTTGCGCAGCCGTTTCAGCCCGCCCATCAGCGACCCGTCGGCCATCACCGCCTCGATCCCCAGACAGAGGTCGCGGGCATTTCCATAGCGCAGCACGCCGATGCCCCCGGCATTGGTGGCCAGCACCCCCCCGATCCGCGCCGTGCCTTCGCTGGCAAGCGACAGGGGAAACTGCCGCCCCACCTCTGCCGCCGCCGCCTGCACGGCGGCCAGTGTCAGGCCTGCCTCTGCCACCAGCACGTTTTCCTCTGGCCAGATGCCCCGGACAGCGGTCATCCGTTCCAGCGACAAGATCACCGGCGCGGGGCCTTCGGGCATGACCTGCCCGCCCACCAACCCGGTGCCGCCACCCCAAGGCAGAATGCCCACCCGTGCGTCGGCGCAGACGCGCACCACGGCTTGCACCTCGGCTGTAGATCGGGGCAAAACCAGAACGCCCCCCTGCCCCGCCCATTGGCCACGCGGCTCTTCCAGATACCGCGCCTCGGGCGCACGCACCGCGCCCTCGGGCAGCAGAGCGGCAAGCCGGGAGGCAAAGGCGGCATCGGCGGGGTTCAGCAT
>PNND01000325.1 GCA_013824045.1 Rhodobacter sp.
CGTCCAGCAGCGAGACGTGGAAATGCATCCCCGAACCGGCGTATTTTTCCACCGGTTTGGCCATGAAACAGGCGGTGACACCATGCTGGCGGGCTTGCAGGCGGACGATCCGTTTCAGGCGCATCAGATCATCGGCGGCCTGCATCACATCGGTGCGGTAATGCAGGGTCAGTTCATATTGGCCCGGCGCGTATTCCGAGATCATGGTTTCGGCCTTAATCCCGGCCTTTTCCGCAGCGGCGTAGATGTCGCTGAACAAGGGCAGCATGCCGTGCAGGTGATCGACCGAATAGACCTCGGTCTTGTGCGAGCCGCGGCCATCGAGCACGTCACGGGCGGGTTGGACCTTGCCATCCGGGCCGCGGTCATTGGCCAGCAGGAAGAATTCCAACTCGAACGCGCCGGCGGGATAGAGGCCCTCGGACGCCATCGCATCCACCTGCCGTTGCAGGGCGTGGCGGGGGTCGGAGGTCATAGGATGGCCGTCAAGATCGTAGAGCGACATCAGCACCTCGCCGCGCGGCGGCTGGGTGGCGTGCAGCGGCACGAGGGTGCCGGGGATGGGCCATGCACGAAGGTCGCCATCGCCCTGATCCCAGATCAGGCCGGTTTCATGCACATCCTCGCCACAGATATCGAGACCGAGGATGGAAATGGGCAGGTGGCGGCCATTGTTGTAAAAGGAAAGGAGTTCATGCCTGCGGATGATCTTGCCGCGGCCGATCCCGTTTGAATCGTGCAGGACGATGTCGAAGGCCTCAATCTCAGGATGGGCGTTGAGGAAGGCTTCGGCCTCGGCCGGGGTGGAGCCGGAGGGGCTGGTATTGGCGGTCATTCGGAGTCTCGGGCAAAAAGTTCGGTCAGGATTTCGTCGAAGGCGGCGATCAGCCGGTCGATCTGGCGTTTCTTGGTGGCTGGGCTGACCAGCATCATGTTGTGGAAGGGCGCGATCAGGCAGCCGCGGTTGAGAAGGGCGGTGTGAACCGCCGCTTCGACCTGCGGCTGGTGGGCCTTGTGCGCGGCAGAGCCGTTCTTCAGCGGGCCGGGGGCGCAGATGAATTCCACCCGCGCGCCGACGCGGACGACGTGCCACGGCGCTTTGTGTTTCGCGATGACAGCGGCGAGCCCAGTGGCGAGGCGTTCGGCACCATCTTCCATGTGGGCGTAGTTTTCCGGCGTCATCACCCCTTCCAGCGTGGCGCGGAGGCAGGCGAATTGCATCGGATTGGCCGAAAGCGTTGTGCCCATGCCGGAATGGCCCGATGGGCGGGTTTCGTTATAGGCGGCGAAGCGGTCGGCCACGGCCTCGGTCATGCCCCAGACGGCGGTGGGCATCCCGCCTGCCACGCATTTGCCGACGACGAACATATCAGGCGTCAGGCCGTGGGTGCGGGTATAGCCGCCAAGGCCGGTGGAGATGGTGTGCGTCTCATCAATGATCAGGAGCGCGCCATGTTGCGTGGCAAGGTCGCGCAGCCCTTCGAGGAAGCCCGGTTCGGGCAGGACCATGCAGCAGTTGGTCATCACCGGCTCGGTCAGGATGGCGGCAATATCGCCTTTGGCGAGCGCCTTGGCGACGGCGGCGAGGTCGTTGAATTCGCAGACCACAGCGCCGAGAGAAAGGTCATGGACTTGGCCCACGAGGCCCGTGCGATTGGTGGTTTTGCCTTTGCTGAGTTCGACCATCGTGTCATCGAGCGTGCCGTGATAGCAGCCGTTGAACACCAGAACCTTGGGCCGCCCTGTCA
>PNND01000154.1 GCA_013824045.1 Rhodobacter sp.
TGACAGGCTGCACCTTGCCCGGGCGTTGCAGGGGGCTGCCGCCCCCTCGCCCCTGCGGGGCTCACCCCCGCGGGTATTTGGGCCAAGATGAAGGGCCGGGTCCGGTTCGGGGTCAGCCGCCGTTGGCACGGATGGCGGCGCTGATGCGGGCGGCGATGGCGGCGCTGCCTTTGGGCGAGGGGTGGATCAGATCGGCCTGATGCAGGGACGGGTCGCCGGTGGGAACGAGGTCGGACATTGGCAGGAAGATCATGCCCGGATCGCGGGCATCGAGCCGGGCGAGGCGGCGGTCAAGCTCATCGCCATAGATCTTGCAGGGACGGACCGGGGTGAAGAGGCCCGGATTGCGCAGGTAGCCGGAATAGACGACCTTGGCCCCTGTCTTGCGGATGCGGGAAACCAGCGACGGGATCGCCCCGGAGGTGCCATCGGCCGAGATCAGGCGGTTCACCATGCCATCGCAGCGACCGCAGGCGCAGCCGAACATCAGGTCATTGCCGCCGCCGTTCAGCACCACCCAATCCCATTCGCCCTTTTGAAGCTGCGCCGGGATGCTGAGCCCAGCCGCGCCCGTCAGCGGCAGGATATAGATGATGCGGGCGGCATAGACGGAGCGGTCGATCACCTCTTCGCCCAGTTGCCGTTCGATGCCATCGGCCACGGACCGGCCCGATCCGCGATTGGCCGCCATCATGGAATCGCCCATCAGCAGGATGCGCGCATCCTTGGTGCTGGAGGTGATCGCCTCGCCACAGCCGAGGAGGAGGAACAGGGACAGGAGGGCAAGGAAGGGGCGCAGCATGGTGAAAATCTTTCGGAATGGATTTCGCGTTCAAGTTGCAGACGGCAAAGGCAGCAATAAGGGGAAAGTCTGGCAGATGCAGGGCTGTCGAAGAGGATGCCAGCGGCGCATTCTACAATCAAAAGCTGTTATTGGTGCGATTCTGCAAATCCTTTTCAGCGTGTTTCAGAGGGTAGAACGACCCGGAAGCCAAAAGGTTTACGACGCTGCAGACATCGGTCATCGGTGTGGATGAGAGGCCGAATGGCACAGCAAAAAGGCCGCCCGGTTAGGGGCGGCCTTTCGTTTCAGGACTGATCGGAAGATCAGGCCAGTGCGGCCTTGGCCTGCGCGGCGATGGCGTTGAACGCCTCGGGTTCGTGCACGGCGAGATCGGCGAGCACCTTGCGGTCCACTTCGATGCCGGCCTTGGCCAGACCGTTGATGAACTTGGAATAGGTCATCTCAAGATCGAACAGCCGGACGGCGGCGTTGATCCGCTGGATCCACAGGGCGCGGAAGTTGCGCTTGCGGACCTTGCGGTCGCGGGTGGCGTACTGGTTGGCTTTGTCGACCGCCTGAGTGGCGGTGCGGAAGTTGCGCGAGCGCGAGCCGTAATAGCCGGCTGCGGCCTTGATAACCTTGCGGTGACGGGCGTGGGTCACGACACCGGATTTGACGCGGGACATCTGGTGTTCTCCTTACCGGTCGTAGGGCATGTACTTCTTGACGATCTTGCTGTCCGAGGGGGACAGCAGCATCGTGCCGGAAGCATCGCGAATGAACTTTGTCGTGCGCTTGATCATGCCGTGGCGCTTGCCGGCGACGCCGGCCTTGGCCCGACCGGAGGCCGTGAAGCTGAAGCGCTTCTTGGCCGCCGACTTGGTCTTCATCTTGGGCATTTCCATCTCCGTGGTTGCAGGCGCGACTCGGCATGCCACTTTGGCCGGACGCGCGGGTATCG
>PNND01000182.1 GCA_013824045.1 Rhodobacter sp.
ATTCTGGCGCGGCTGTTCTTTGATCCGGAGGCCTTTGCCACCATGTATCTGGCGGCACTCAAGGCACGTGTGGAGGGGTGAGGGATGGCCGAGCGGAAGAAGAAACCGACCGATTGGCGCAAACGCTTTGGCGCGGCGAAAGACCCGCATGTGGTGATGCTGCACACCGATTTTGCCGGGGTGAAGGCGGGGAATACGATGCTGATCTCCTCCCCCGGTGAGATTGCGAATTACCTGGCGCGCATCCCGCAGGGTGAGACGCGGACGATGGACCGGCTGCGCAACGAGTTGGCGCGCAAGGCGGGGGCCAATGCTATGTGCCCGGTGACCACCGCCATCTATCTGCGCGTGGTGGCCGAGGTGGCGCTGGCCGATCTGGCGGAGGGCAAGCCGCTGGATCAGGTGGTGCCCTTCTGGCGCGTGGTGCTGCCCGGCAGCAAGGTGGCGCAAAAGCTGAGTTGCGGGCCGGATCATGTGGCGCATCTGATCGCGCTGGATCAGGGAGGGGCGGCGGGCTGAAGCCTGCCTCCAAGGGGCGAGTTGCATCTTGCGCCGCCTCTGGCCATATAGGGGCGATACGCTGGAGAGTGCGCCATGAACTATCTGGAATTCGAAAAGCCCCTGGCCGAAATCGAAGGCAAGGCGGAAGAGCTGCGCGCGATGGCGCGCACCAATTCCGGCATGGACGTGTCGAAAGAGGCCGACGCGCTGGACCGCAAGGCCGAGGTGCTGCTGAAGGACCTCTACAAGGACCTGACGCCCTGGCGGAAATGTCAGGTGGCGCGGCACCCGGATCGGCCGCATTGCAAGGATTACATCGACGCCCTGTTTTCCGAATACACCGCGCTGGCCGGCGACCGGAACTTTGCCGATGACCATGCGGTGATGGGCGGCCTTGCCCGGTTCAACGACCAGCCGGTCGTGGTGATCGGGCACGAAAAGGGCAATGACACCAAGACCCGGATCGAGCGGAATTTCGGCATGGCGCGGCCCGAAGGATACCGCAAGGCGATCCGGCTGATGGATATGGCGGATCGGTTCCGCCTGCCGGTGATCACTCTGGTCGATACCCCCGGCGCCTATCCCGGCAAGGGGGCCGAGGAGCGCGGGCAGGCCGAGGCGATTGCCCGGTCGACCGAGAAATGCCTGCAGATCGGCGTGCCGCTGATTTCCATCATCATCGGTGAGGGCGGATCGGGCGGCGCGGTGGCCTTTGCCACGGCAAACCGCGTGGCGATGCTGGAACATTCCGTCTATTCCGTGATTTCGCCCGAAGGCTGTGCCTCGATCCTGTGGAAGGATGCCGAAAAGATGCGCGAAGCCGCCGAGGCGCTGCGCCTGACGGCGCAGGATCTGCAGAAGCTGGGTGTGATCGACCGCATCATCAAGGAACCGATGGGCGGCGCGCAGCGTGGGCGCAAGGAAACAATCGAGGCCGTGGGCAAGGGCATCGAAGCGATGCTGAAGGAATTGTCGGGCAAGAAACCCGATGCGTTGATCAAGGATCGGCGCGCCAAGTTCATCGACATGGGTTCGAAAGGGCTGGCCGCGTGAATGCCTGGCTGATCGTTCTGATCGCGGGCTTGCTGGAAACCGGCTGGGCGCTGGGCCTGAAGTATTCCGAAGGCTTCACCAAGCCCATTCCTTCGGTGCTGACCGTGATCGGGGCGGCGGCGTCGTTCTGGCTGTTGTCGATCGCGATGAAGGAATTGCCGGTGGGCACGGCCTATGCTGTCTGGG
>PNND01000492.1 GCA_013824045.1 Rhodobacter sp.
ATCAGCGGGCGCATCTGGGTGAAGAAGAAGGTCATCAGGAGCGAGGCGATATGCGCGCCGTCGACATCGGCGTCGGTCATGATGATGATCTTTTCATAGCGCAGATCGTCGACCTTGAACTTGGTGCCCATCTGCACGCCGAGGGCTTCGCAGATGTCGCGGATTTCGCTGTTGTCGTGCAGTTTGGCCGAGGCCGCGCCGAGGACGTTGAGGATCTTGCCCTTGAGCGGCAGCAGCGCCTGCGTTTCGCGGGAGCGCGCGCCTTTGGCGGAGCCGCCGGCCGAGTCGCCTTCGACGATGAAAAGCTCGGTCCCTTCGCGGGTTTTCGAGGTGCAGTCGGTGAGTTTGCCGGGCAGGCGGAGTTTCTTGGTCGCCGTCTTGCGGGCGGTTTCCTTTTCCATGCGGCGGCGGAGGCGTTCTTCGGCGCGCAGGACGAGGAAATCGAGGATGGCGCCGGCGGATTTGGTGTCATTGGCGAGCCAGTTGTCGAAATGGTCGCGCACGGCCCCTTCGACCCATTTGGCGGCTTCCTCGGTGGCGAGGCGGTCCTTGGTCTGGCCCACGAATTGCGGTTCGCGGATGAAGCAGGAGACGAGCGCGCAGCCGCCGGTGAGCAGGTCGTCGCGGGTGATCAACTCGGCCTTGCGGTTCTTGACCAGTTCCCCATAGGCGCGGATGCCCTTGAGGATGGCGGCCCAGAAGCCGCCCTCATGCGTGCCGCCCTCAGGTGTGGGGACGGTGTTGCAATAGGACTGGATGAAGCCGTCGCGGGCGGGGGTCCAGTTGATGGCCCATTCGACGGAGCCGGGGACGTTGTATTTCTCGGTGAAGCTGACCTTTCCGGCGAAGGGGCGGTCGGCATAGGTGGAGGTTTTGGTGAGCTGGTCGGAGAGGTAATCGGCGAGGCCGCCGGGGAAGTGGAACGTTGCTTCCAACGGGGTTTCGCCATCGTTGATGGCGGATTTCCAGCGGATTTCGACGCCGGAGAAGAGATAGGCCTTGGAGCGGACCATCTTCAGGAGGCGCGCGGGTTTGAAGGTCTGGGAGCCGAAGATTTCGTGGTCAGCGTGGAAGGTGACGGAGGTGCCGCGGCGGTTGGGGGCGGGGCCGATCTTGGTGACCGGGCCCTGCGGGATGCCGCGCGAGAATTCCTGCACGAACAGTTCGCGGTTGCGCGCGACCTCGACCCGCATGTGATCAGAGAGCGCGTTGACGACCGAGGCGCCAACGCCGTGCAGGCCGCCGGATGTGGAATAGGCATCGCCGCCGAATTTGCCACCCGCGTGAAGGGTGCAGAGGATCACCTCCAGCGCGGATTTGCCGGGGAATTTCGGGTGCGGGTCGATCGGGATGCCACGGCCATTGTCGCGGATGGTGACGGCGTAATCGGCGTGCAGCTCTACCTCGATCCTTGTGGCGTGGCCTGCTACCGCCTCGTCCATGGAGTTGTCGAGGATTTCGGCCACGAGGTGGTGCAGGGCGCGTTCGTCCGTGCCGCCGATATACATGCCGGGGCGTTTGCGGACGGGCTCCAACCCTTCGAGCACCTCGATGGAGGAGGCATCGTAGGTCTTTTCCCCGGAGGAGAGAAGGTCATTGGCCATGCGGGTGCTCGATTCTTGGTTTTGCGGCTCTGGGGCGGGATTAGAGCATCAGGGCGGGGATGGGCGCAAGATGTGGGGGTTGTCCTGCCGGGCGGGTGGGGTATTCCTGTTACGGAAATGAAAGCGGGAGGA
>PNND01000392.1 GCA_013824045.1 Rhodobacter sp.
GGCAAGATGATCGACGCGGCATCGGAAAAGATGGCGAACAACGTGCTGGTGATCGCCGAGGCGATTGCCAACAAGTAACCGGCCCAACGGCGTTCAGGCCAAACTTCCTGGGGAGGAATACCGAATGGACATTCACGAATACCAAGCCAAGGAAATTCTCGCCCGCTTCGGCGTGCCCGTCCCACGCGGCGGGCTGGCCTACAGCCCCGAACAGGCGGGTTACCGCGCCCGCGAACTGGGCGGCAGCGCCTGGGTGGTCAAGGCGCAGATCCATTCTGGCGGCCGGGGCGCGGCAGGCGGGGTGAAGCTCTGCCGGTCCGAGGCCGAGGTGCAGGATTTCGCATCCACCCTGTTCGGCAAGCAGCTTGTCACCAAGCAGACCGATGCCAATGGCAAGGGCGTCTATCGGCTCTGGGTCGAAGGTGCATCCGACATCGCGCAGGAAATGTATCTGGGCTTTGTGCTGGATCGCAAATCTGAACGGATCATGATCGTGGCCTCTGCCCATGGCGGGATGGAGATCGAGGATCTGGCCGAAACAGATCCCAACTCGCTGCGCCGCATGACGGTGGACCCGGCGGTCGGCCTGTCGGAGTTTCAGGCCCGCGAACTGGCCTTTCACCTTGGCCTGAAGGGCGGCCAGATCGCCCAGATGGTCAACATCCTCAAGGCCTGCTACCGCGCCTATCGCGATCTGGATGCGGTGATGGTGGAGATCAACCCGCTGGTCATCACCGGCACGGGCGATCTGGTGGCGCTGGATGCCAAGATGTCCTTTGACACCAACGCCCTGTTCCGCCGCCCGGAAATCGCCGAACTGCGCGACCGTAGTCAGGAAGACCCGCGCGAGAGCACGGCGGGCGATCATGGGCTGGCCTATGTCGGCCTTGATGGCGATATCGGCTGCATCATCAACGGCGCCGGTCTGGCCATGGCCACGATGGACATGATCAAGCTGGCCGGGGGGGAACCTGCGAATTTTCTCGATATCGGCGGGGGGGCATCACCCGAGCGCGTCGTCCGCGCCTTCCGCACCGTGCTGGCCGACCGCAATGTCAGCGTGATCCTTGTGAACATCTTCGCAGGCATCAACCGCTGTGACTGGGTCGCACAAGGTGTGGTGCAGGCCTACCGCGAACTGGGCCTGACCGTGCCGGTCGTGGTCCGTCTGGCAGGCACCAATGCGGAAGAAGGCAACCGGATCATTCAGGATTCCGGCCTGCCGTTGATCACTGCCAACACGCTGGCCGACGCTGCCGAAAAGGCCGTCGCCACCCGTCACAAACTCGCCGCGTAAGGGGGAACCGTCATGGCCATTCTCATCACCGAAAAGACCCCCGTCATCGTGCAGGGCATGTCTGGCCGCATCGGCCAGTTCCATGCCGAAGACATGATCAAGCACGGCACCAATGTGGTTGGCGGCGTGACCCCGGGCCGGGGCGGCGAGTCGCTCCTCGGCCGCCCGCTGTTCAACACCGTGCGTGAGGCGGTGGAGGCGACGGGGGCCGAAGCCTCTCTCGTCTTCGTGCCCCCGCCCTTTGCGGCGGATGCGATCATGGAAGCGGCGGATGCGGGCATCAAGACCGCCGTCTGCGTGACCGACGGCATCCCCAGCCAGGATATGATGAAGGTGAAGCGCTTCCTGAAGCGCTACCCGGCAGAGCGGAAGATGCGCCTGATCGGGCCGAACTGCGCAGGCATCATCTCGCCTGGCAAGGGC
>PNND01000030.1 GCA_013824045.1 Rhodobacter sp.
CAAGCCGGATGTCCGCGGGGCCTATGGTTTGCTGGGGCGCGAGGTGATCCAGGCGCTGAAGCACCTGCAGCATGCGCGCGGGAAGACCGTCATCTTCGTCGGCGTGCTGGAAAAGGTCACCGACGATTTTGGGACGGTCACCTGGCAGCCGCAGATGGAAGGCAGCAAGGCCGGGCGGGAACTGCCCGGCATCGTGGACCAGGTGGTGTCGATGCAACTGTTCGCGCGGGACGCCGAAGGTGGCTGGATCCTGGACGAGACCGCCACCGAACGTCGCCTCGTCTGCAAGTCCGGCAACCCCTGGGGACTTCCGGCCAAGGACCGCTCCGGCCGTCTGGACATGACCGAATCGCCCGACCTTGGCGCGCTGCTCGCCCGCATCGATGGCTGCACCAACGCCCATCCTGCATTCTCCTCCTGATCCTGAAAGGACACATGTCATGAGCTACGATCTGAACGACGCCCAGCCGCAGATGGCCCCCATCGGCGAACTGATCCCGGACGGCACCTTTGCCAAAGTGCGCCTGACCATTCGCCCCGGCGGCGTGAACGGCGCGACACCGGCGGATGCGGGGCTGCTGAAGGCATCGCAATCCAGCGATGCGCGCATGCTCGATTGCGAATTCACCGTGGTCGATGGCCCCCATGCCCGCCGCAAGTTCTGGCAGAGTTTCACCGTGGCGGGTGGCAAGCTGGACGAGAAAGGGCAGTCCATCGGCTGGAAGATCTCGAAATCCACCTTTCGCGCCATCGTCGACAGCGCCCTTGGCCTTGATCCCAAGGACGAAAGCCCCGGCGCCAAGGCCAAGCGGGTTCTGCCTGGTCTGCGGCATCTTGAAGGCATCATCTTCGCCGCCCGCATCATGGTGGAGCCTGCCTCCAACCCGCAGTACCGCGACCAGAACCGCATCGCCAACGTCGTTCTGCCCGACGAGCCGCAACATGCGGCAATCATGCGCGGTGAAACCATTGCTCCGGAGCCGGTCAACGCCCCGCCGCGCAAGGCCGCGAGCGTCACGGCGCCAGGTTGGCAAGCCCCGCACCGGCATGGGGTGCGGCGCAACCGTCGCCCGCAGCGCCGAACTGGGGCGCGGCACCGCAGCCCGCCGCAGCACCCGCGCCCGCCTGGGGGACGCAGACTGCTCCCGCAGCCCCGCCCGCACCGCAGACACCGGCGGCCGCTGCACCGGGGGCACCCGCAATGCCCGCGTGGCTCAATGGCTGAGGCACGACGGACGCGACGGTCAGGTGGGCCGGCACGCTCACCAACCATCGAACCACGTGGGGCTGGGCCGGGTGACCGGCCCATGACCCCGGACGAATGGCTGGCGCATGTGACGCGCGCCGCCGCGCTGGAGATCGGAAAATGGCTCGAGGCCCGAGGACGACTGCACCAACCCATCGCAAGCCTCACCCTCGGCGACCTCGAGGCCATGGCGGTCAACGCGATCTCGCGCTGGATCGTCCTGCAGTCGGAACGCGTTCAGCGGCAGGATTGGCCGCAAGAGGACCCGGTCGCGATGCTCTTGCTCGGGTAGCGATCTGCGCGGTCTGCGCGCGTGAAGCCCGCGGCTTCGGCTACGTCCACCGGCTTCAGCACGACCGTTATCCCTATCACCGCTTCTGCTCGCTCCGCTGTCAGGACGTTGGCAGCGCAATTGCCCAAAGGAACAATGGCATGATCGACAAGACCGCCCGCGAA
>PNND01000248.1 GCA_013824045.1 Rhodobacter sp.
GCGTAATCCTCCGGCTCAAACGCGCCCCGGCCGACCCAGGCAATCGCTGTCAGATGCGCCTTCTCGTCATCATTCAGCGCGTCGATAAAGGCATGCAACTCGCGGTCAGCGATGCCCTCCTCGCGGAACTGATAGATGATATGCACCACCTTCTCCGGGCTGATCTCCAGCATGGCGCGACTCCTCTTCTGCGTGTCCTATCGTTGCCCCACATGCGCCCCGGCGCAAGCCAAACCGCACCCGCTCAGCCCATCATCGCAAAGATAGCCGCATAGGCCACTGCCCCGGCCAGCGTTGCCGCCACCACAGACCGCCGCCAGACCCAGACCGCCACCACCCCCGCCGTCCCGGCCAACGGTGCCAGCGCCGCACCCGAGGCGACAAAGGGCAGCGCGGATGCCACGAACAGCGTGGCAATCGCGGTAGGCCCCACTGCCGCCAGAAACCGCGCCAGCCACCCGGCCTGCGCCCCATTGCCCAGCCCGAAGCGGATCGGCAGATATCGGAACGCCCAATTCGCCGCCCCCACAATCAGCGCAAGCGCCAAAACCTCGCCGCTCATGCCCGTCCCCGCAACATGCCCGCCAGCGCCCCTGCCACCATCCCGGCCAGAATTCCAGTGGTGGATGACACCGCCAGCGTCCCCGCCACGCAGGCCAGCCCCGCCACCACGATCACCGGCACTTGCGGCCGCGTCAGGATCGAAAGCAGCAGCGCCAGAAACAGCGCCGGCAGCAGGAAGGACAGACCCGCCTCCAGCACGGGCCAGCCCTCCAGCGCCCCACCCCCCGCCATCGCGCCCGCCATCGTGCCGCCCACCCAGGCGGCATAGGCGGGCAGGCCCAACCCGAACATGTAAGGTTCCGAAAACCGCCGCCCCCGCGCCAACTCGCCCAGCGCCGCGCCGAAGACCTCATCGGTCAACCCCCAGGCCCAGGCCCAGGCACGCCGCTTGGCCGCACCGGCCCCCGCCGCCTTCATCAGCGCGGGGCCATAGAGCACATGCCGTAGGTTCATCGCGATCAGGGTAAAGGCCGCCACCGGCAGCGCCGCGCCCGATGTCAGCAGCGCCAGCGCCAGAAACTGCGACGCGCCCGCATAGATGATCAGCGACAGCGCCGCCGCCTCCCACCCCGTCAGCCCCGCCCCCGTCGCCGCCACGCCAAAGGCAAAGGCGATGGGAAAATAGCCCAGCGCAATGGGCAGCGCCGCGATCACCCCCGCGCCGAATGTTCCGGCCTTCTCTTCGCTCACGATCATCCCCACCCCGCTCCGCAGGCAGGGCTATCCGCGCCGGATCGCCGCGTCAACGCCACGCGGCAACCCCGCCCACCACCTTGCACCCATGCACAGAAACCAAAAGGCGCAGCCGAAGCTGCGCCAATCGGTATGCACATCTATCTGCACCGCCCTCTGCACCGAAGGCGGCACAGCCGCCCCGCTACTCTGCGGCTTGCGCGTAAGCCTCTACCGGCGGGCAGGTGCAGATCAGGTTGCGGTCGCCGAACACATTGTCCACCCGCCCGATGGGGGGCCAATACTTGTCCACCCGAAATGCACCGGGCGGGAAACAGCCCTGCTCGCGCGGGTATTTCCGCGTCCAATCCGCCACCAGATCCTCCACCGTATGGGGCGCATGGCGCAGGGGGCTGTCCTCGGCCGAAATCTCTCCCTTTTCAACGGCGTCGATCTCGGCCCGAATC
>PNND01000489.1 GCA_013824045.1 Rhodobacter sp.
TACATGGCGAATATGGCGTGGAATTCGTCGATGAATTCGGCGCGCGTGATGGAGATGCTGACGGATAAGGATGAGAGCGGCGAGTATGTGATCCCGCGTATCATCTATAGCGATGCCTATGCATCCGAGATGGTGGCCTATGCCGATCTGATCCTGCCGGACACGACCTATCTGGAGCGGCATGACTGCATCAGCCTGCTGGATCGGCCGATTTCCGAGCCGGATGCGGCGGGGGATGCGATCCGCTGGCCGGTGGCGGAGCCTGACCGGGATGTGCGGGGGTTCCAGTCGGTGCTGCTTGACCTTGGGGCGCGGCTGGGTTTGCCGGGGATGGTTAACCCGGACGGGACGGCGAAGTTCAAGGATTACGCCGATTACATCGTGAACCATATCCGGCGGCCGGGTGTGGGGCCGCTGATGGGGTTTCGCGGGGATGGGTCTGCCGAGGGGCGGGGCGAGGCGAACCCGGAGCAACTGGCGCGCTATATCGAGAATGGCGGGTTCTATCAGGCGCATGTGCCCGAGGGGGCGCAGTATTACAAACCGTGGAACGCCGCCTATCAGGACTGGGCGGTGGCGACTTCCTTCTTTGAATCGCCGCAGCCCTATCTGTTTTCGATCTGGTCGGAACCCATGCGGAAGTTCCAGCTGGCCGCCGAGGGGCAGGGGTTCCTTCAGCCGCCGGATCATCTGCGGGCGCGGTTGAAACTGGCGATGGACCCTTTGCCGGTCTGGTATCCGCCGTTCGGGGATGAGGCGGGGGCGGATTTCCCGGTGCATGCGATCACCCAGCGGCCCATGGCGATGTATCATAGCTGGGGCAGCCAGAATGCGTGGTTGCGGCAGATTCACGGGAAGAACTACCTTTATCTGCCCACGAAGATCTGGGAGGCGGAGGGCTTTGCCGAGGGCGATTATGCGCGGGTGACATCGCCCACGGGCGAGATCGTGGTGCCGGTGGCGCATATGGCGGCGCTGAACCCCGACACGGTCTGGACATGGAACGCGATCGGCAAGCGCAAGGGGGCCTGGGCGCTGGACGAGGGCGCGCCGGAGGCGGTGGAGGGGTTCTTGCTGAACCATCTGATTTCCGAGGTGCTGCCTGGGGCGGGGCGGATGTCGAATTCCGATCCGGTGACGGGGCAGGCGGCGTGGTTCGATCTGCGGGTGAAGGTGGTGCGGGTGGGGCCGCGGGAACGGGCGGAGCCCGCCTTTGACGTGCTGCCGCGTGTGGTGCCGAAGGGGAGGGCGCGGGGATGAGGGGGGAAAGACAAAATTCTTGGAAGAATTTTGCAAATCTTTTCGAAAAGATTTGGGGGAGGCGGGCATGACGGCGCTGCCGGGAGCGACGGAAAAGACCTTGGGGTTGGTGATCGATCTGGACACCTGCGTGGGCTGTCATGCCTGTGTGACGGCCTGCAAGGGATGGAACGATCAGGGCTATGGCCTCCCCCTTTCGGATCAGGAACCTTATGGCGCGCATCCGTCGGGGACGTTTCTGAACCGGGTGCACAGCTATGCAGTGCAACCTGATGATATGGCAGCGCAAATCGTGAACTTTCCGCGGTCCTGCCTGCATTGCGCGGATGCGCCTTGTGTGACCGTTTGCCCGACCGGGGCGAGTTACAAGCGGGTGGA
>PNND01000023.1 GCA_013824045.1 Rhodobacter sp.
AGGCGCGGGTTCTGGAAGGGGCGGGTCTTTACTCCCCGCGTGACCATCAGGCGGCAATGGGCATCGGTGACCATCCCATTGGCCCTTTGAGTGTCTAACACGGCCGAAATCATCTGATCCGGGGTCATGGCGATGTCGAGGTCGATGGCCTTTGCGGCCTCGTAGAGCCGATCCATATGTTCGGTGATGAAGGCCCATTTGCCATCATAGAGGCGGATCCCCTCCCACACGCCATCGCCCAACATGAAGCCCGAATCGTAAACCGAGACGAGCGCGTCCTTTTTCGGGACGATGCGGCCGTTGACGTAGATCAGGATCGCTTCGTTGCGGGCATCTTCTTCGGCGGCGTGGGTAGAGACGTGGTCTGTCATGGGTGGCCCCTATTCTGCGAGGTGCAGGCTAGAGGGGGCGGGTCGGAAGGAAAAGGGGGGCCGTCACCTTGGCGTGACATCACGGCAGGGTGAATGGACGGGCGCGGGCGGGTGGGTGAGGGTTTGACCAAAGGGAGAATGCCAATGCACCGTCTTTTCACCGCCGCCGCCGTGTTCGTGACCCTGTTCCTGTCGGCCGTGCTGGGCGCAGCCAGCCATGCCGCCACGGAAAAGGCCATTGTGGCGGGGGGCTGTTTCTGGTGCGTCGAGGCGGATTTCGAGAAAGTGCCGGGGGTGCGGTCTGTCGTGTCGGGCTATACCGGCGGGACGGTCGCGAACCCGACCTACAAGGAGGTGGTGGCCGGCGGGACCGGGCATTATGAGGCGGTCGAGATCACTTTTAACAATTCGCAGATCAGCTATGAACAGGTGCTGCGCCTGTTCCTGCGATCGGTCGATCCGCTGGATGCGGGCGGGCAGTTCTGTGACCGGGGCGACAGCTATCGCACGGCGATTTTCGTCTCTAACCCTGCGCAAAAAGCGATGGCAGAGGCGGCTCTGGCAGAGGCGTCGGCCACTTTGGGACAGCGGGTGGTGACACCGGTTCTGTCGGCAGGGGCCTTTTATGAGGCCGAAGACTATCATCAGGACTACTACAAGAGCAGCGACATCATCCTGACGCGGGCTGGGCCCAAGCAGAAGAAGAACGCCTACACCTTCTACCGCAACAGGTGTGGCCGGGATGCGCGGGTGAAGGCGGTCTGGGGCAATGAGGCGGCTTTTGTGAAATAACGTTCCGGGCTTTCGCGGGCGGGTCGGCTTTTGTAGGGTTTCCCCGGAACAGGGGGACCGATGACCGAAGACAGCGTGACGCCGATGATGGCGCAGTATCTGGAGATCAAGGCGCAGAACCCCGGTGCGCTGTTGTTCTATCGGATGGGCGATTTCTACGAAATGTTCTTTGAGGACGCCGTCGCGGCGGCAGAGGCGCTGGATATCGCGTTGACGAAGCGGGGGTTCCATCTGGGTGAGCCGATTGCAATGTGCGGGGTGCCCGTGCATGCGGCGGAAGGCTATCTGCTGACCTTGATCCGCAAGGGGTTTCGCGTGGCGATTGCGGAACAGCTGGAAGACCCGGCCGAGGCCAAGAAGCGCGGATCGAAATCTGTGGTGCGGCGGGATGTGGTGCGGCTGGTCACCCCCGGGACATTGACCGAAGATGCGCTGCTGGAGGCGCGGCGGCATAACTTTCTGTGTGCCTTTGC
>PNND01000307.1 GCA_013824045.1 Rhodobacter sp.
GGGTGGCGAAGGACCGCGCGGCGGGGGTGCGGGCGGCCGAGGCGGCGGGGGCGCGGGTGATCGTGCTGGATGACGGGTTTCAGAACCCGTCGGTCGAGAAATCGCTAAGCCTGATCGTGGTGGACGCGCGGCTGGGGTTCGGCAATGGGCGCTGCTTGCCTGCGGGGCCGTTGCGGGAGCCTGTGGCAGTGGGGTTGGCGCGGGCTGATCTGCTGCTGTCGATTGGCGATGCGTCGGCGCAGGCGGGGTTTGCGGCGCAATGGGAGGCGGCGGTCGGGGTGCCGCATCTGACGGGGCAGTTGCTGCCGTTGCAGATGGGGATGGATTGGCAGGGGCAACGGGTGATTGCCTTTGCCGGGATCGGGCATCCGGAGAAGTTCTTTGCCACGCTGCGGGCAGAGGGGGCAGAGGTGATCCGCGCGGTTGCGCTGGATGACCACCAGCCGCTGACCGACGCGCTGATGGCGCGGCTGGAGCTGGAGGCGCGGGGGTTGGGCGCGCAACTGGTGACGACCGAGAAGGATGCCGTGCGGTTGCCCAGCGCGTTTCGGATGAAGGTCTTGACCTTGCCGGTGCGGTTGCGGATCAGTGACGCAGGGCCGCTGGATGCGGCGCTGGCGCGGATTGGAGTCTAGGACAGGATTTCGTCCTGATGTTCGCCCAGTTTAGGGGCCGGACGGTCCAGCGACAGGTCGGCATCCGAGAAGGTGAAGGGTGAGCGCACGCCGGGGATGCCGCCCAGATCAAGCTGCATTTCACGGGCGATGACCTGCGGATCGGCAAACACCTCGGCCAGGGTGTTGATCGGCCCTGCGGGAACGCCGTGGTCTTCACAGGCTTGCAGAAGATCGGCCTTGGTCCATCTGACCGTCGCGGCGGTGATAGCAGCGGTCAGCGGTTCGCGGTTGCGGATGCGGTCGGCATTGGTCAGGTAATCCGGGTGTTCGGCCATGGGATCAAGGCCGAGGATCGTGCAAAGCTTGCGGTATTGGCCATCGTTCCCGGTGGCGAGGATGATCCAGCCATCGGCGCAATCGAACACGGCATAGGGGGCAAGGTTGGGGTGGGCATTGCCCATTTTGGCCGGGGCCTTGCCGGTGGTGAGGTAATTCATGTTCTGGTTGGCCATGATGGCGGTTGCCACGTCCATCAGGGCCATGTCGATCTGTTGGCCCCGCCCTGTGACGCCCCGCTGCACGAGCGCGGCAAGGATGGCGGTGGCGGCGTAGACGCCGGTGAAAACATCGGTGACCGCCACGCCCACCTTTTGCGGCTGGCCATCCGGTTCGCCCGTCACGCTCATCAACCCGGCCATGCCTTGGATGATGAAATCATAGCCGGCGCGGTGGGCGTAGGGGCCGGTCTGGCCGAAACCGGTGATGGAGCAGTAGATCAGGCGCGGGTTGATGGTCTGCAAGGAGGGCCAGTCCAGCCCGTATTTGGCCAGACCGCCAACCTTGAAATTCTCGATCACCACATCGGCGTCGGCGATCAGCTTGCGGACGACCGCCTGCCCCTCCGCCGTGCGGAAATCGCAGATGACCGAACGTTTGCCGCGGTTGGTGGCGTGGAAATAGGCGGCGGAGCGGTCACCGTCACGGTCGATGAAGGGGGGGCCCCATCGGCGGGTATCG
>PNND01000374.1 GCA_013824045.1 Rhodobacter sp.
CATCATCTTCAATGCCGTGATCCTTGGCCTTGAAACCTCAAAGCCGATCATGGCTGCGGCGGGGGGAGCGATCCTGTTCCTCGACCGTCTCTGCCTCGCCATCTTCATCGTGGAACTGGTGCTGAAACTTTTCGCGCTGGGCGGGCGCTTCTTCCGCTCCGGCTGGAACGTCTTTGATCTGGCGGTCGTCGGCGTTGCCCTTCTGCCCGCCAGCGGCGGCCTGTCCGTCCTGCGGGCGCTGCGCGTGCTGCGGGTCTTGCGCGTCATCTCCATGGCCCCCAGCCTGCGCCGCGTGGTCGAAGGCTTTCTCCGCGCCCTGCCGGGGATGGGGTCGGTCCTCCTCCTGACGCTGATCCTGTTTTACGTCTCCGCCGTGATGGCGACGAAACTCTTTGGCGCCAGCTTCCCCGACCGCTTCGGCGACCTTGGTGCCACCGCGCTCACGTTGTTTCAGGTGATGACGCTGGAAGGCTGGGCCGACAATGTGGTCCGCCCGGTGATGGAGGTTTATCCCTATTCCTGGATCTTCTTCATCGGCTTCATCCTCGTCACCACCTTCGCAGTCATCAACCTGCTGGTGGGTCTCGTCGTCAACGCCATGCAAGAGGCGGCCGAGGCAGACAAACCCGACCACGCCGCCGAACGCCACGCCGAATTGATGGCCCGGATAGAGGGGCTGGAAAGAAAACTGGCCGAACGCGGCTGAAACGGCAGCGGGCCGTCAGGCCCGCTTCCCCACCACCGCCACGCCCAGTGCAGACAGAACTTTCGCCTCAATCTGCGCCGCATCCATTCCGGCCACCTGATACATCCGCTCCGGGCTGGCCTGATCGATAAAGATGTCGGGCAGCACCATGCTGCGATACTTCAGTCCCCGGTCGAACACACCTTCCTCGGCCAGAAGCTGCGCGACATGGCTGCCAAAGCCGCCCACCGCACCTTCTTCCACCGTGATCAGCGCCTCATGGTTGCGCGCGGTATTCAGGATCAGGTCACGGTCCAGCGGCTTGGCAAAGCGCGCATCAATCACCGTCGGCGCAATCCCGCGCTGGGCCAGCGCCTCGGCGGCCTTCAGCACTTCGGAAAGCCGCGTTCCGAAAGACAGGATCGCCGCCCGCGCCCCTTCGCGGATGACCCGCCCCTTGCCAATCTCCAGCGGCACGCCCCTTGTGGGCATCTCGCATCCCACGCCATCCCCGCGCGGAAAGCGGAACGCAATCGGCCCGTCATCATGCGCCACGGCGGTGGCCACCATATGCACCAATTCCGCCTCATCCGCCGCCGCCATCACCACGATGCCCGGCAGATTGGCAAGGAAAGCCACGTCGAAACTGCCCGCATGGGTGGCCCCATCCGCCCCCACCAGCCCCGCCCGATCAATGGCAAAGCGCACAGGCAACCGCTGGATAGCCACGTCATGCACCACCTGATCGTATCCACGCTGCAGGAAGGTGGAATAGAGCGCACAGAAGGGCTTCATCCCCCCCGCCGCCAAGCCTGCGCTGAACGTCACCGCGTGCTGCTCGGCAATCCCCACATCGAAACAGCGCCGCGGGAATCGCTCGGCAAACAGGTTCAATCCCGTCCCATCCGGCATTGCCG
>PNND01000266.1 GCA_013824045.1 Rhodobacter sp.
TTGTCGCTGTCTTCGATCATTTCGGGGGCGAGCGTCTTGGCCGCGATGTCGGACATGTAGTCGGTCCGCGCGTTGACGCCGCCGAATTCGCCGCCGAAGCGGGTGGGGCGGCCCATCTGCCAGGCGAGTTCCTCGACGATGACGGCGGACATGTCGTTGAGGTTTTTCACGCCTGCCTTGACCAGCGCGATGCGATCGGCCAGCGGGCGGGCGGCCCAAGCCTTTTGGGCGGATTTGGCGCGGGCGACAGCGGCCTTGGCCGCATCGGCCGAGAGGGGCATGCGTTCGAGATAGACCGATCCGTCGACCGGAGAGATGAGTTGGATGGGTTTCATGTGGTCACCTTTTGCGGCGGGACTGGCCCGCCTTTCGTTCATTGAGGCGGGGGTTGCCCCGCCGGGTTCTATGCGCGTTCCAAGAGGCGCTGGAGTTCGAAATCGGTCACGACGCGGTCGGTCTCGGCGATCTCCCATTGGGCGGCGTGGTGGTAGTGGTCGACCACATCATCGCCAAAGGCCGCGCGGAGCATGGTGGAGGTGTTGAGGAGCGCGGCAGCTTCGCGGAGGTTTTTCGGGATCTCGCGCACACCGGCGGCGTGGTACATGTCGCCTTTCATTTCCGGCTCAAGTTCCATCTTCGCTTCAACCCCGGCAAGGCCTGCGGCCAGAAGGGCGGCGCAGCAGAGGTAGGGGTTCACGTCGGAGCCGGGGATGCGGCATTCAACGCGGACGGCTTTGGTATGTTCGCCGCAGACGCGGAAGCCTGCGGTGCGGTTGTCGGCGCTCCAGACCGCCTTGGTGGGGGCGAACATGCCGATGGTGAAGCGTTTGTAGCTGTTGACGTAAGGGGCGAGGAAGGTGGTGATTTCCTGCGCGTGGGCGAGTTGGCCCGCGACGAAGTGCTTCATGGTGGCAGACATGCCGTGGGCGTCGTCATGGTCGTAGAAGGCGGGTTTGCCGTCCAGCGTCCAGAGCGACTGGTGGACGTGCGAGGAGGAACCCGCTTTGCGGTGGTCATACTTGGCCATGAAGGTGACGGACTTGCCCTTGGCGTGCGCGATTTCCTTGACGCCCTGCTTGATGAGGACGTGGTTGTCGGCGGTGTCGAGCGCGTCGGAGTATTTGTAGTTTACTTCGTGCTGGCCGGCGTCGGCCTCACCTTTCGTGTTCTCGATCGGGATGCCTGCGGCGTAGAGGTGGTTGCGGACATCGCGCATGAGGCCTTCTTCCTTGGTGGTCTGGAAGAGGTGGTAATCCTCGTTATAGCCGGAGATAGGTTTGAGGGACGAAAGCCCGCCATCGCGCAGGTTTTCATAGGCGTTCTCGAAGATGTAGAATTCCAGCTCGGTGGCCATCATGGGTTCGAACCCCATGGCGCGGGCGCGGGCGACCTGTTTCTTCAGGATCGCGCGGGGGGAGACGGACACCTCTTCATGGGTGTGGTGGTCGAGCAGGTCGGCAAGGCAGAGCGCGGTGCCGGGCAGCCAGGGCAGGGCGCGCAGGGTGGCGAGGTCGGGCTTCATGACATAGTCGCCATAGCCCTGTTCCCAGCCTGCGGATTTGTAGCCGGGGACGGTGTTCATCTCCATGTCG
>PNND01000001.1 GCA_013824045.1 Rhodobacter sp.
TTCCGTAGCCCGCCCCGTGGCCGACCTTGCGGCGTGCCTGCGCCAGCAGGCCCGGTTTTTGCGTCAAAAACCGTCGCGAAGTCTGCGTCAAACTTCGCCCCCGCCGCCGGCAACCGTTAACCATCGGTCACAGAACAGCCCGCTGCGTGCATACCGTTTGCTGCACTGCGCGTCTGCACCACGCGCTGCACAGCCGGAACCGCCGAATTACAGCGTTTCCGCCCGCTTCTCCGGGTCCACGATCTGGCCAAAGCGGATGCCGAACCGTTCGCCCACCATCACCACCTCGCCCTTGGCGATCAGCGTGCCGTTCACCAGCACATCCAGCGGATCCCCCGCCAGCCGGTCCAGTTCGATCACCGAACCCTCTGAAAGCCTGAGCAAATCCCGGATCGTCAGCTCCGTCCGGCCCACCTCGACTGTCAGCCTGACGCCGATATTCTCCAACAGCCGCAGCCCATCGCTGCCCGTCGCCTTGACCGCTTCGTTCATCGTCCCTCAACCCCTTATGCGCTTGGTGATGCTCAGCGCCGACTTGCCCGCAAGCTCGCCCGGCACCGCTTCAAAGAAAGGCCGCCCATCGACCAGAATTTCCACCGTGTCCGTCACCCGGGCGGGGATCACATCCCCCTCCTTCAGGTTGGCCAGATGGCGCAACGCGATGTCCGGCTCGCACAGCCGCGTGCGCACCGACAGCGGGATCGACATCACCGCCCGCTCCAGCCGCTCGCGCCAGCTGGCATCATCCTCTGTCGATTCCGATTGCGTGCGTGACCGCAGCTGCGTCGCAATCGGTTTAAGTGTCTGGAACGGATAGAGAATATCGAACCGTGCCGGTTCCGCATCGGGCAGTTGCACCATGAAGGAACAGTTAACAACCATGTCCCCGCCATCGACAAAGGCGGCGAATTGCATGTTCTCTTCCCGGCTCACCACAGTAAACGTCAACGGCATCAGATCGCGCCAGGCCATCTGCAGGGCGCTGTTCAGCCGATCCGTCACGATCTCGATCACCCGCGATTCCGTCCCGGTGAACTCCGTCCGCCCCGACCGGGCCGACCGGATCGTTCCGCCATAATAGGCATCGGTCAGCAGGCTCACGAATGAAGGCGGGATCACGATCAGATGGTTTCCGCGCAACTCCTCGATCCGGGTATTGGTCAGCGACAGGAAATTGTCCTGTCCGCTGCGGTAATCGTCAAAACTCCGCGCCTCGGCCGGAAAGGCCGAAATCCGCGGCTGCACCCGCAGCATGGGCTGAAACGCCCCGCGCGCGATCCGGCAGAACCGTTCATGGATCATCCGCAGGGCGTGATACTCGCCCATCGTGGAAATCTCTGTGGAACCAAGCGCATAGGGCCGGATTTCCACCCCTTCTGTGGCCCCCGCCCCAGGCCGCTCCGGCAACTCGCCCACCAGGGCGGCCACCTGTTCGGCCGAAAGCTTGCGTGGAGTGCTCGTCATGATCTCGCTCACTGCATCATGAAGGACGGAAAGAACACATCCTCCACGCCGCCAAAGCCTTCCAGCGTCTTCAACCGTTCGTTGACCGCATCCTTCAGCGCATCCGCCAGCCGCTTGCGCCCTGCCG
>PNND01000417.1 GCA_013824045.1 Rhodobacter sp.
GCCGAGGCTGCGATAGCGGCCCGCCGTACCCCTGAAGATGTTGACATCAAGGCCTTGGAAGCCGACCTTGCAGCAATCCTTCAGGAAGCGGCGCATGGCTGATGACGACTGGTCCGGCGAAGAACGGCTGACCCCGGCAGAGCGGCTGTCGGCGGAATCGCTGATCGTCGATGTCGACGGGTTCGAGGGGCCGCTGGACTTGCTTTTGATGCTGTCGCGGACCCAGAAGGTCGATCTGCGCCGGATCTCTATCCTGCAACTTGCCGATCAGTATCTGGGCTTTGTCGAACGGGCCCGGGCGTTGCGGATCGAACTGGCGGCCGATTATCTGGTCATGGCGGCCTGGCTTGCTTTCTTGAAATCCCGGCTCCTATTGCCGCCGGAACCAGGGGAAGATGGCCCCTCTGCCGAAGAACTGGCCGCCCATCTTGCGTTCCAGCTGGAACGCCTGCAGGCCATGCGGGAAGCCGCCGCCCGGTTGATGGCGCGTGATCAGCTGGGCCGCGATTTCTTTGCCCGCGGCCTGCCCGAAGATGTAACCCGCAATCGGCACATCACCTATTCGGCAACCCTGATCGATCTTATGCGCGCCTATGCCCGCATCCGCACCAAGGATGAATTCCGCCCCTATGTGATGGACCGCGACCATGTCTTTACCATGGAACAGGCTCTGGATCGGCTCCGTGGCATGATTGGCTTTGCCGGGGCTTGGGCGGATCTGACATCCTTCCTTCCCCATGGCTGGGATGGGCATCCCATGCGCCGTCGCTCCTCCACCGCCGCGCATTTCGCCGCCATTCTGGAACTGGCCAAGCGCGGACAGATCGAATTGCGCCAAGGCGAAACCTTCGCACCCATTCAGTTGCGGCGGAAAGAGCCATGACAAGCACGCCAGAACCCATCGAACGCAGCCTGTTCGAGGCCCCGCCGATGGCCGAACAAGAGCGCATGGTTGAGGCCATACTGTTTGCCTCGGCGGAGCCTGTCACCCTTGCCGAACTGGTCGCGCGGATGCCGCATGGCTGTGATCCGGCTGAGGCGTTGGTCTATCTTCGCAAGCGCTATGACGGGCGCGGGGTCCATCTGGTGAAGGTGGGCGATGCCTATGCCTTTCGCACGGCTGCCGATCTTGGGCATCTGATGCAGAAGGAGACCGTGGAACAGCGAAAACTGTCCCGTGCCGCCATCGAAACCCTGGCCATCGTGGCCTATCACCAGCCCGTCACCCGGGCCGAGATCGAAGAGATACGCGGCGTCGCCGTATCGCGCGGGACGGTGGACCAGCTTCTTGAACTGGAATGGATCCGCTTTGGTCGCCGCCGCATGACGCCGGGGCGACCTGTGACCTTTGTGGTGACGGAACAGTTTTTGGATCACTTCGGCCTGGAATCCGCCCGCGATCTGCCGGGTCTGAAAGAGTTGCGCGCGGCGGGGCTTTTGGACAACCGCCCCTTGCCGGGCGGAATTCAATCCCCAGATGAGGAAGAAGAAAGCCTCGCCGGACAAAGCGAACTGTTTGAAGATTGAGTAAAGGGAGCGTGCGATGGACCTGAACAGATTGTTGCAAGGCATGGG
>PNND01000299.1 GCA_013824045.1 Rhodobacter sp.
ACCAAAGGCCAGCGGCGGCACCAGCACCACCAGCGCCGCCACGGCAACGATGGCGGGCATATACCAGCGGCTGAAGCGGTCGATGAAGCGTTCGGTCGGCGCGCGGGCCTCCTCGGCCTCTTCGACAAGGCGGATGATGCGGGCGATGGTGTTGTCTTCGGGGCCCTTGGTCACCTTGACCCGCAAGGCGGCCTCGGTGTTGATCGAGCCTGCAAACACGGATTCCCCCGGCCCGCGCGTCTTGGGCACGCTTTCGCCGGTGACCGGGCTTTCGTCCACGCCCGAGGTGCCGTCGGTGATCTCGCCATCGGCCGGAATCCGGTCGCCGGGGCGCACCAGCACGGTCTGACCCACGGACAGGCTCGCGGCAGGTACTTCGCGCGTAGTGTCGCCGGTGACGAGTTGCGCTGTCTTGGGCACCAGATTGGCCAGCGCCCGGATGCCGTCGCGCGCTTTGCCTGCGGCCACACCTTCCAGCACTTCGCCTACCGCAAACAGGAAGACGACCAGGGCCGCCTCCTCGGCCGCGTCGATGAACAACGCACCAATCGCGGCGATGGTCATCAGGCTCTCGATGGTGAAAGGCTGACCCATCCGCAATGCCGCAAAGGCGCGCTGCGCAACAGGGGCCACCCCGATCAGACAGGCGGCAACGAAGGCCCATTTGCCGATCTCGGGCGCAAGATATTCGATGATCCAGGCCGCACCCAGAAGCAGGGCGGTGAAGATCACCAGCTTGCCCTTGCCTGTCTGATACCAGCGCTTGCCCCGGTCAGCTGGGTCGTCATGGACATGGCCAGGGCTGCCGTGACCGCTGTCGTCGCGCGCAGATGCCTTTGCGGTTTTTGGGGCAGCGTCACGGCCTGCATGATCGTGCTTGGTGTGATCTTCCCCGCTGTGATCGTGGCTCGAATGGTCTTGCCCGGCATCATCATGGCCATCGTCGTGGCTGTGGCCCTCGGCTTCGTCGTGGTCATCCTCGGGCACCGAACCCGGAAGCACGAAGTCCTTCTTGGCCCCCGCCTTCCGCGGCTCTATCTGATAACCAAGCGACCGCACGGTGCCTTCGATCTTTTCGCGCGGAGTGGTGCCATCGGCCAGCGTCAGCTTCAACCGTTCGGACATGATTGCCACATTCACATCGCTGACACCCGGCAGACGCCCGACCGCATTCTTGATCTTGGCCGCGCACGCGGCGCAATCCATGCCCGTCACGGTCCATTCAACCGTTGCTGTTGCGTTGGTCGTATCGGAACTCTTGTCAGCCATGATCGCTCCCCCGCCCGAGCTGGGGCAGTTGCCATTATTGATTCGTAGACTTAATGTCTCTAGCAACTATAGCTTCAAGGGGAATCTGATGCTGACCATCGGAAAATTGGGCGAAGCCGCCAGGGTGAAGGTTCCGACCATCCGCTATTACGAACAGATCGGCCTCCTTCCCGAAGCCGAACGCAGCGCGGGCAACCAGCGGCTTTATGGCCGCAAGGCGATGGAACGGCTCGCCTTTATCCGGCATGCGCGCGATCTGGGCTTCACGCTGGAAGCGATCCGCGACCTTCTCAGCCTCTCGGACAT
>PNND01000194.1 GCA_013824045.1 Rhodobacter sp.
TGCTGGACCATTGGGGGATCGAGGAGGTCAGCCTTGGGGATTTCGTCCTGACCGGGGGCGAAATCGCGGCGCAGGCGATGCTGGATGCCACGGTGCGGTTGCTGCCGAATGTGCTAGGCAATGCGGCGAGCACCGAGGAAGAAAGCTTCTCGGACGGGTTGCTGGAGCATCCGCAGTTCACCCGGCCCACGGTCTGGGAAGGGCGCGAGATTCCGGCGGTGCTGATGTCGGGCCATCATGGGCAGATCGCCAAATGGCGGCGGGAAGAGAGCGAGCGGCTGACGGCAGAACGGCGGCCGGATCTTTGGGAGAAGCGCAAGGGTTAGGCCTGTCGTGCCGAGGGACGGGGTGAACCCCGCCCTGCAGCCAACGGTTCATCCCTTTCCGCCCTTGACCAAAGCACCGTTCCGCCCCTATACGCGCCCGGTCCGGGGTGGTTTCACCGTTTGGACCCGATTCCCTTTGGCCTCTGCCTTCTTCGGCAGATCGCAGGACAAGGGGGCGGCGCATGAAAAGCAGGCCTGAACCTCTGGCGGGCGCATCCCTTGCGGGACGGCGGACCCGATCGAAGACCGAGAGCTCTGGGGCGGCATCACCTCTGCGGAAATACCGCAGGTATTTGGAGACTTGGCGATGAACCTTATCGCACAGATCGAGGCGGAGCAGATTGCCGCTCTCGGCAAGACGATCCCGGATTTCAAGGCTGGCGACACCATTCGCGTCGGCTACAAGGTGACCGAAGGGTCGCGTTCGCGGGTGCAGATGTATGAAGGCGTCTGCATCGGCCGCAAGGGCGGGGCGACGATCTCGGCCTCGTTCACCGTGCGCAAGATTTCCTTTGGCGAAGGCGTGGAGCGGGTGTTCCCGCTGTATTCGACGAACATCGATTCGATCGAAGTGGTCCGTCGTGGCCGTGTGCGTCGTGCAAAGCTGTACTACCTGCGCGACCGTCGCGGCAAATCGGCCCGGATCGCCGAAGTGACCAACTACAAAGAAAAATCAGAGTAAGGAGCCGGTGCGATGAAAAAGGGCATTCACCCCGACTATCACATGATCACGGTCAAGATGACCGACGGCACCACCTTCCAAACCCGGACGACCTGGGGCAAGGAAGGCGATCAGATGGCGCTGGACATCGATCCGCTGGCCCACCCGGCTTGGACCGGGCAGTCGGCCAAGCTGATGGACACCGGCGGCCGCGTGTCGAAGTTCAAGAACAAGTACGCCGGTCTGGGATTCTGAAACGCGGGTTTCTGATCCGAACGGACGTGCCAAGGTTGAACGCCGCCCCTCTGAGGGCGGCGTTTTCCATTGAGGCAGGGCAAGGAAAGGCTTGCGGATTTCCGCCAACTGGGCCTTATCCCTGTTCCGCGACCTGAGTTCTGCCGCGCGGGGCGCAGTCGGGTGTCGGGGGAAGGCCACATGGCGCATATCATCGTTGTCGGAAACGAAAAGGGCGGGTCGGGGAAATCGACCACCTGCATGCATGTGGGCACGGCACTGGCACGGCTGGGGTTCCGGGTGGGGGCGCTGGACCTTGATCTGCGGCAGCGCAGTTTCGGGCGCTATGT
>PNND01000241.1 GCA_013824045.1 Rhodobacter sp.
GGGCGCGAGGGCGGTGGCGTTTTTGTCATAGCCGGCGGCGAGACCGATGGGATTGGGGAATGTGAGGCCCGCGACTTGAATGGCGAGGCGGGGGGAGGTGATGGGGCCGGGCAGGGGCAGGAGGCCGGAGTTCAGCGCCTTGATCGACAGGCCATGCGCCACCTCGGGGTCGAGGCGGTGGAGGAGGGCGAGGCCGGTGCGTTCGAGGAGGCTCACCACACGCCTTCGGGGAAGATATGGCCGGTTGCGCCGAGCGGGAGCGATTTGTCCCAGACCACATCGGACAGGTGCAAGTGCCTGTAAAGATGGGGAAACAATGCGCCGCCGCGCGAGGGTTCCCATTTCAGCGCGGGGCCGAGCGTATCGGGGTTGAAGGCCACGAGGACGAGGTCGCTTTCGGTGGCGAACCATTTCGCGGCGGTTTCGGCCACCTGTGCGGAGGTGGAGAAGTGGATATAGCCATCGGCGATGTCGATGGGCGCGCCAGCGGTTTCGCCAGCGGCGCGGAAAGCATCCCATTCGGGGCGGCGGAAGATCTTGTAGATCAGCATGGGCGGTTCATGCACCGCGCCGGGGTTCTGGTCAATGGGGCAGTGGAGGAATTGGAAAAGCCCTGTTTTTTCAGATGTTTGCGCGGGGTGGATTCTTTGGCCGTAAGGCGGCAGGATGGGGGGATGTGCGGGCGTTTCACCATCACCCATCCCGATGAGGCGATTGCGCGGCTGTTCGATGCCGCGATCGGCAATGATCTGCCGCCTGTGCCGCGGTTCAATGTCTGCCCCACGACACAGGTGGCGGTGGTGACGTCGGAGGGGGGCGCGCGGCGGTTGCGGGCGATGCGCTGGGGGTTCATTCCGGCGTGGTACAAGGCCCCGAATGATGGGCCGCTGATCATCAACGCGCGGGCGGATACGGTGGCGGTGAAGCCCGCGTTCCGCGAGGCCGTGCGGGCGCGGCGCTGCATCGTGCCGGCGAGCGGATTTTATGAATGGCAAGAAGGGGATAAGGGCGAGAAGCTGCCTTGGTATTTCACGCGGGTGGATGGGCAGCCGATGGCTTTTGCGGGCATCTGGCAGCGCTGGGGCGAGGTGGATACGGTGGCGATTGTGTCGACCGATGCGGGGCCGGGGATGCATGGGCTGCATCACCGCGAGGCGGTGGTGCTGGAGGCGCCGGACTGGCCGCTTTGGCTGGGCGAGGCGGGGCATGGGGCGGCGGTGTTGATGAAAGCCTCGGCCGAGGGGGTGTTGCGGTGCCATCGGGTGGACCGGGCGGTGAATTCCAACCGGGCCGAGGGCGCGGGGTTGATCGAGCCCATAACCGCCTGAGTTCGCTGCGTTTATTTCTGGAGATCAAGGGGTTTGGCGGTGCAGCGCGTGGTGCAGACGCCCGGTGCAGACGGGCGTATGCACGCAGCGCACGGTGATGAGGCGTTAAGGTTAACGCGCGATTCAGGGGTGTGGCGTGAGTCGGGGCAGGTGCGGGGGCGTGTCGGGGGTGCGCCGGGACGGGCGGGGCGGACGGGACGGGTCGGGCGGTGGCGCGC
>PNND01000166.1 GCA_013824045.1 Rhodobacter sp.
GCCGCGCAATCCATCCTTGAGGCAATAGAGGCGGCCGGGGTAGATGCGCCCTATCTGTGCCGTGGCGGGGCCTGCGGGCAATGCGAGACGGCGGTGGTCCGCTGCGACGGCCATATCCACCACCACGACCACTGGTTGTCGGATGACGAAAAGGCCAGCCATACCAAGATCATGCCATGCGTGTCGCGGTTCGAGGGCAAGTCCCTCATCCTTGACCGATAGGGAGAAAGCCGATGGGTTTCGAGTTCAACACCGAGACATTCCGAAACGATTTCACCTTCCGCAACTCGCCCCGCGCGATTGCGCGGTTCCCCTTCCCGTTCGACCGCGACGATTACATGTATTCTGTCAACATGGAGCCGCATGTGCCGGGCCGCCCCGGATCGGTGTTCGAACACGCCTTTGACGTGGATGAACACTACTTGGCCGAAATGCGCGACCGCGATCTGGTGCTGAAGGAGGATCCGCTGCGCTGCCAATCCCTGCCGCATATGGAAATGGCGGGGTGGGATCTGCTTGAATTGATCATGGAGAGCAAGGCGCGGGATTACCCCGACTGGTTCGAACTGCATCGTCAGGGCAACAAATGGCACTGGATCAACAAGCCGATGCAGATCGAGCAGAAGTTCACCTTCCTCGATTCCTCGACCCTGCCTTATGGCCCGATGGAATACATCACCCGCCAGACGCAGGGTGATTTCACGCTGCAGGACCAACGCGACGAAAACCTGTGGATCGAGGCTGGGATGGTGACGACGCAGGCCGACTGGTCCTTGGATTTCGACATCGGCATGGGTTTCCACGAATGGCACGCCCCTGTGCCCTTGGCGCATGAAAAGGGAGTGTTCGACAGGGCGTTGAAATTTCTTCTGAAACTGCAGCATGGCGCGCCCGTGCGGCGGTTCAACTGGACGATGACAGTGGATCCGCTCTTGGACACCAGCCCCGAGAATTACCCCAAATGGGGGCCAACGCGGGCCGAGATCACGCCGGAAAACGTGGGCCAGCGCATGCATCTGCGGGTGGAGTTGCAGACGCTCTGGCGTCTTCCCCGCTCCAACGCCATCGCCTTTCCGATCCGCTGCTATCTGATCAAGTTCGACGAATTGGTCACGCAACCGAAATGGGCCCGCCGCCTGCATCGCGTGGTGCGCGACATTCACCCCGATCTGGCGGCCTATAAGGGGTTCCTGCGGAACCGGGATACGATGACCACCTTCCTCGCCCAGTATGATGACGGTGCGCCGACATCCCCCGGTTGGTGGCCGGAAGACTGACGGGGCGCGTGGCGATGTCCGATCTGTCGGGGCCGACGACGCTTGGGTTCTTGCTGTTCCCCGGCTTTCCGATGGCCTGCCTGACCTCGGCCATCGAACCGCTGCGGGCGGCGAATGAGATCGTGGGGCGCAAGGAATTCGCATGGGCGCTAATCGGCGAAGAGGCCGCGCCGATCCGGTCCAGCGCCGAGGTGCGGTTTGATCCCGACGTCACCCTGACCGAGGCGCAGGGGCTGGATTACCTGTTCTTCCTGTC
>PNND01000097.1 GCA_013824045.1 Rhodobacter sp.
ATTGAACCCGAGGGCAAGGTTGAAGCCCGGAAATACAGGGATCACGGTCCCCTGCGATAGCAACGTCAGTGCCGCAACTTTGGTCAGTTGATCGGCCACCACTGCAGCAGCGATCACCGAAATCAGCTTCATTTTGATCATTCTGCGGCCTTGCTCTTGATGCCGATCCAGCGGGGAACCGATGCGGTGTAGCGGTCATAGTCCGGCCCGATTGCCATGCGCAGGGCGGCCTCTTCGGACCGGACTTGCGTGCTGGCAGACCAGAGGAACAGGAGCGGGGCCATGATTGTAGGGATTGCCGGAACCGCCATGGAAACACCCGTCAGCAGCGCCGCTTGCCCCACAAAGGTCGGGTTGCGGCTGAAGCGGTAAAGCCCGCCGGAGACCAGTTCGCCGGTTTCGCCGCCGACGACGCCGACGCGCCAGGATGATCCCATCGACATCTGCGCGGCAAAGGCCACCATCGCGCCGAGCCCTGCGACAAAGACCCCGACCAAGCCAAGAAGCACGGCGCGCCCCTCGGTCCAAAGTGGGTCGACTTTGTGGAGCGTAGGCACGGCAAGCCAGAGGAGCGGCCCGAAGAACGCCAGGGCAAAGGCCACGCGGAACCCCATGGCGGCCAGCCGGTCGCGCCCGGTGGCGCGGGCGAAGAGCCATACAGGCCGACCCGCCGCTTGTGCGGCCAGCGCGCTGCCCCAGAAGAACAGGGCCAGATAGCCGAAGAGAAGGGCCAGTGCGGCCCAGCCGAAACCGGAGATCATTGGCTTACGCCTCCCGTTCCGGATTGAACCGCAGCAGGCGCAGCGCGTTCAGCGTCACCAGCACGGTTGCACCGGTGTCCGCTAGGATCGCGATCCAGAGGCCGGTAAGGCCAAAGACCGAGGTCACCAGGAACACCGCCTTCAGCCCCAAAGCGATGGTGACGTTCTGGCGGATGTTGGCCATCGCCGCGCGTGACAGGCGGATCGTTGCAGGGATGTCGGTCACCCTGTCGCGCAGGATTGCCGCATCGGCGGTTTCAAGCGCTACGTCGGTGCCCGATCCCATGGCCACGCCGACCGATGCCTGCTTCAGCGCGGGCGCGTCGTTGATGCCGTCGCCGATCATCATCACGCTGCCTTGGGTGCCGATCTCGCGGATGTAGGCGAGCTTGTCTTCGGGCAGCATGTCGGCTTCGAACTTCAACCCAAGGCTTCCGGCAATCGCAGCGGCCGTGCGCGGGTTATCCCCGGTCAGGATCACTGATGTCACCCCCATGGCCGTCAACTGGCGTACCGCGTCCTTGGCATCCGCCCGCGGCTCGTCCCGCATGGCAATCAGACCGAGTGGCGTCTTTTCGCGGAACACGGCGACGGCGGTTTTTCCATCCTCCTCAAAAATCGTGGCCTGTCGCAGGCCAAGACCATCGATCCCACCGTTTTCCATCGCGTAACGGGGTGAGGACACATAGGCCGCAGCGCCGCCCACGGTTGCAACAACGCCTTTGCCCATCAGGGCCTTGGCATCCTGCGACGGCAGCGCGGAAACGCC
>PNND01000300.1 GCA_013824045.1 Rhodobacter sp.
CCGCGCCCGACGCGCTCGCCCGCCAGATTGACGCGATTTCGCGCCGCCTTCCCGTCATTGCCACTGTCAACCCAGCCTGACAGGCGCTAGCTTCCCCGCAATCCAACGGGACGCTCCATGTCAGACCGCCGCGAAAAGCTCGCCCTCGCCTTCATCCTGATCACGATCACCATCGATGCCATCGGCATCGGCCTGATCTTTCCCGTCATGCCGGACCTGATCGAAAGCGTTACTGGCGGGTCCCTGTCCCAAGCGGCTCTTTGGGGAGGCCTTCTGGCCACCTCCTACGCCGTCATGCAGTTCCTGTTCGGCCCCATCATCGGCTCCCTGTCGGATCGCTTCGGCAGGCGGCCGATCCTGCTCATCTCGCTTTTCGTCATGTCGCTAGATTACCTCGTCATGGCGATGGCGCCCACGATCTGGCTACTGCTCGCCGCGCGCGTCGTCGCGGGCATCACGGCGGCCACCTATTCCACCGCCACCGCCTTCATCGCCGACATCACGCCCCCCGAAAAACGCGGCGCGCGCTTTGGCCTGATCGGGGCCTGCTTCGGCGTGGGCTTCGTCGCGGGTCCACTTATCGGCGGCCTGCTGGCCTCCATCGACCTGCACGCGCCCTTCTACGCCGCCGCTGCCCTTGCCTTCGCCAACATGATCTTCGGCTACTTCGTCCTGCCCGAAACCGTGACCGATGCCACCCGCCGCCCCTTCTCCCTCGCCCGCGCCAACCCGCTTGGCGCGCTGCGCGCCGTGTCAAAACTCCCCGGCGTGCGGCGCGTCCTGATCTGCTTCCTGATCCTTGGCATCGCGATGAACGTCTACCCCGCCATCTGGGCCTATTACGGACAGGCCCGCTTCGGCTGGGACACCACGATGGTGGGCCTCTCGCTCGCGCTCTACGGCATCAGCTTCGCCGTGGGTCAAGCCTTCCTCGTCGGCCCACTGATCAAACGCTTCGGCGAACACCGCGCCGCGCATTACGGCATGTGGGTGGATATCGTCACACTGGCCGCCCTCGGCCTTGTCACCCAAGGGGCGCACGCGCTCATCATCACCCCCATCACGGCCCTTGGCGGCGTCGTCACCCCCGCGCTTCAGGCTCTGGCAAGCCGCGCCGCCCCCGCCGATGCGCAGGGCGAGTTGCAAGGCGTCCTTGCCTCGCTCAATGCCATCGCGATGATCACCTCACCCCTTCTGATGACCGCCACCTTCTCGGCCTTCACCGCGCCCACAGCTCCGATCTTTTCCCCCGGCGCGCCTTTCCTCTTGGCCTCAGCACTCATGGTGATCTGCCTTGCGCTGCATGTCACGGGCAGAACCAAAGCCTGAAAGCGTCACCCAATAGTCGCAAACCACTAGGAACTTCCCCCAAGCCCCCTTCATCTTGGCGGCAAATACCCTGCGGGGGTCAGCCATCGGTTCGCCATGGGTCAAAGGACCGATGGCTGACGGGGTGCAAAACCCCCGGTCCGACGTAAGCCACAGGCGGGAGGCCGACCATGAAGCTCAAGGATCTCGAAATCTTCGTCG
>PNND01000326.1 GCA_013824045.1 Rhodobacter sp.
ACCGATGCGCTATTCCGGCCTGAAGGTCATCACCGAGGGGTTGTTCGGCAACACGGGCTGGCGGCCCGCCTGGCGCGATCCGGCGCCCAAGGCCGAGTATGACGTCATCATCATCGGTGGCGGCGGGCACGGGCTGTCGACGGCCTATAACCTGGCGAAGAACCACGGCATCACCAATGTCGCGGTGCTGGAGAAAGGCTATCTGGGGTCGGGCAACATCGGGCGGAACACGACCATCGTGCGCGCGAACTACTTCCTGCCGGGGAACTCCGAATTCTACTCGCACAGCCTGAAGCTGTGGGAGGAGCTGGAGCCGGACCTCAACTACAACGTGATGCATTCGCAGCGCGGGCTGATCAACCTGTTCCATTCGGACGGGCAACGGGATGCCTTTGTCCGGCGCGGCAATGCGATGATCAACCAGGGCGACGATGCGATCCTTCTGGACCGCGAGGGGGTGCGGGAGCATCTGCCCTACCTTGATTTCGACAACACGCGGTTTCCGATCTATGGCGGTCTCTTGCATCCTCGCGGGGGCAGCGCCCGGCATGACGCGGTGGCCTGGGGCTACGCGCGGGCGGCGGACCGGCGCGGGGTGGACCTGATCCAGAACTGCGAGGTGACCGGGATCGACATCGAGAACGGCGCGGTCCGGGGGGTGCAGACCACCCGGGGCGCGATCCGGGCGAAGAAGGTCGGCATCGTGGTGGCCGGGCGGTCAAGCCAGGTCGCGGCGATGGCGGGGATGCGGTTGCCGATCGAATCCCACGTCTTGCAGGCCTTCGTGACCGAGGGGCTGAAGCCGGTGATCAACCATGTGATCAGCTTCGGCATGGGGCACTTCTATATCAGCCAGTCGGACAAGGGCGGGTTGGTGTTCGGGGGCGACCTTGATTTCTACGCCTCCTATGCAAGCCGCGGGAACCTGCCGATGGTCGAGCATGTGATGGAAGCGGGCATGACGCTGATGCCGATGATCGGCCGGGCCAAGGTCTTGCGGTCCTGGGGCGGGATCATGGACATGTCGCCGGACGGGTCTCCGATCATCGACAAGACGCATGTGGACGGGCTGTTCATCGACTGCGGCTGGAACTACGGGGGGTTCAAGGCGGTGCCGGCCAGTGGCTGGTGCATGGCGCATCTGATGGCGACCGGCGAGCCGCACGAAGTGGCCGCCAAGTTCCGGCTGGACCGGTTTGCGACGGGGCATCTTCTGGATGAAGAAGGCTCCGGGTCGCAGCATAACCTGCATTGAGGCGGCGGCATGCGTGACATGACGGCTGCCCCCCACCCCCATCCCCTCCCCACGCGGGGGAGGGGAGGCACCCTGCACGGGCGGCCCGTGCGCCTTGGGGTGGGGCGCCATGCGTGGATGTCGGACGGCTTCGGCGGGGATATTTTTGCAAAGATGAAAGCGGAGGCCGGATCATGCGCCTGACATGCCCCCTGTGCGGGGAACGGGACCGGCGGGAGTTCACCTATTACGGGGCGGAGGACTATCTGCACCGGCCTGCGGAGGGGGCGCCC
>PNND01000296.1 GCA_013824045.1 Rhodobacter sp.
ACGGGGCGGTTGCCAAGGCTCGCCATGGCCTCACCCAGCGTCACCGTGCCATCGCCATCCAGCCCCACCAGCACATAGCCCATGGATTTCAACTCCACCATCGCATCCGCCAGATTCGTCACCCGCAGATAGGGCTGGCGCTCCAGCGCCCCGCTCGCCGTCTTGGCCAGCGCGCCCGTCTCCGGCGCGGAATGGTGGCGCGGCGCGATCACGGCCCGCGCGCCGAACACCTCGGCAGACCGCAGCACCGCCCCCACATTATGCGGGTCAGTCACGCGGTCCAGCAGCACGACCAGCGGCGACCCCGCCCCCGAAATCGCCACATCGGCCAGCTTGCCCCAGTTCAAGGGCCGCGCCTCCAGCGCCGCCCCCTGATGGACCGATCCCTCGTCGATGGGCACATCGAACTTGCGCGGGTCCACCACCTCGGGCTCTACCCCGCTGGTCACAATCGCCTCTTCCAGCCGGTCAAAGGCGTTCTTCGTCACCACCAGCCGCAGTTTTTCCCGCGCGGGGTTCACCAGCGCATCGCGCACCGCATGGATGCCGAACAGCCAGACCGTCTCTTTCGCCTCGGCCCGCCTGCCGCGTTCCTTGTCGATCACCCAGGCGGGTTTCTTGGCTCCGGACTTCATTGCCACACCTCTTGCATTTCCCCATCCATGGCCCCGGATCGTCCCCCGATGCAAGCGCGATTTCCCCCGCTTTTGCGCCTTGACGCCCCTCCCCCCCTCGGCTATCCCCCGCATCGCGTCGGGCGACGTGCTGCAAGGTGCGGCAGCGGACTGTAACTCCGCCGGGGAGACCCATGCCTGGTTCGATTCCAGGGTCGCCCACCACTTCCCCACATCTGAAACCGCCGTCAGGGCCGCACGACCGTCAGGTCACATCCGTTGCTGTCCATCCCCTGAAACGAACGCCCGCCCGCATCGGCCACCAGCAGCGTCTCCGTCGGCAACTGCCTGTCCCAGTTTGTCTGAACCCGCAGGTTCGACCGCTCCATCTGGGCCGCAAATTGCCCGCGCTCGCCGAGATTGTTGGTGACGCTGCCGACATACTGCCCCCGCCCCACCTCCTCCACCTCGGCCTGCGCCTCGATGGTGATAGCGCCGAAATGGCTCTGCGGCGGGCACTCCGCCGTGATCCGCCATGCCCCGTCAATCACAGGGGTGCAGCCCGCCACCACGCCCACCCCCAGGCAGACGCCAAAGGCCAGACCTGCGCCGCGCCTTCCGCGCTTCACTGCCCGAACGCCCTCTAACCCGCTGGTCGCCACCATCGCCGTCTCCTCCTGTGCCTTGCCCGCAGGGCGATGCATCGCCCCATGCCGTGACTTGCGCAGCGTTGCACAGACCACCCAGCCTTGAAACCCCGCTGCCTGCTGCAATTCCCCTGTCGCCCCGCCCCTGATCCTCTGCTAATCCTGCTGCATTATGACAAACGACGCCTCCTTCCGCTTCACCCATGCCATCACCCGCCGCCCTGCGGCCTCGATCACCCATGGCCTGCGCGCCGTCGAC
>PNND01000480.1 GCA_013824045.1 Rhodobacter sp.
CTGAAGATACCGCAACGCGACCATCCGCGGCGCCAACACAAAATGCTTGCGTGATTGCGCATTCCAAGGTGAAAATTCCGGGGCGGAAGTCATCGCATAGGAAGTACGAGTGTTCTTTGTAAAGGGATCTAGCGAATGAAGAAGCCGTCAAAAGACGTACTGGACAAGTTCAAGGTAGAAGTCGACCTCGTCGACGTCATGCTCGACGGTATGTGGGTGCAGATGCCCCGGCGAGTGGCAGAATGGATGTTTGCCGTCTTCAGGGATGACAAGCTCTATCAGTACCAGAAAGACATTTGGGATTTGGTGAACGATAACCCGCTACCCAAGCCCTGACGTCCGGGCTCTATCACAGCACGCTCAGCACCGAACGCGCCGCCCGCAAGCCGGGCGGTTCGCCCCCTGCACCTAACCGCTCCATCGTCACCCGCATCGCCGCATCCTGCGCTGACGGGTCGGCCAGCACCGTCTCCACCGCCGGCACGATCAAATCGGCGCGGCAGCGGTCTCCAATGAACTCCGGCACCACCCGCGTCTCTGACACCAGATTGACCAGCGTCACCGTATCCACCAGAGCCGCGCGCCGCATCAGCCACAGGGTCAGCGGGTGCATGTCATAGGCAATGACCATCGGGCAGCCATTGGCCGCCAGTTCCAGTGACACCGTCCCCGACGCCGCGATGGCCACATCCGCCATGGCAAAGGCCCCGCGCTTTAACCCCGCCTCTTCGATGATCTGCGGCGTGACCGTCCAGCCCGCCGTTACCTCGCGCACCAGTCCTGCCACGCCCGGCACCGTGGGCAGCGCCACTCGCAAGCCGGGATGCCGTGCGGCCAACCGCTCAACCACCTCACCCAGCACAGGGGCAAGCCGCGCCACCTCGCCCCGCCGCGATCCGGGCAGGGCCAGCACCCATGGCCCCTCCCCGTCAAAGGCGGCGCGTTCCGCATCGGTCGCCAGTTCCTCGGCCACCACCGGATGCCCAACAAAATCGCAGGTCATCCCCGCAGCCGTCATATAGGGCGGCTCAAAGGGCAACAGCGCCAGCACATGATCCACATGCCGCGCCATCTTGGCCGCCCGCCCCGGCCGCCATGCCCAGACCGACGGCGCCACATAATGGATCGTGCGCAGTGTAGGCTTTGCCGCCTTTACCAAGGCCGCCACGCGCAGCCCGAAATCCGGGGAATCAATGGTCACCAGCGCCACCGCATCGCTGGCAATCACCGCCTCTGCCACCTCGCGGATGCGCCGCTTCAGATGCAGGTATTTGGGCAGCACCTCCGCAATACCCATGACCGAAAGCTCATCCATCGGGAACAGCGACCCCATCCCCTGCGCCTGCATCAGCGGGCCAGCCACACCCGCAAACTCGACCCCCGGCGACAGTTGTTGCAGGCCCGCCATCAGCGCCGCGCCCAGACGGTCGCCCGAAGGCTCGCCCGCGACGAGGAAGATCTTCATGGCTCCCGCGCCCAGAGGAAGACGCCGCGC
>PNND01000156.1 GCA_013824045.1 Rhodobacter sp.
GCTACCTGCTGGATGAACAGTTGGCACCGTTCATCCATCGCTGGCGGAATGCGGGGTATGAGGTGATCGTGACCGCCGATCATGGGCAGGACGAGCGCGGTCACCACGGCGGCACGGGCGAGTTGCAGCAGGATTTCGCCTTCTACTATTTCGGCGGGTCCGACATGCCAGCAAAGGATGTGGTGCTGGACCAGTTGGCGATGGCCCCATCCATTCTGACGCGGATGGGGGTGCCGGTGCCAGCCACCATGAAGGCTGCGCCCTTCATGGTGGGGTGAGACGGATCAGGCGGCATAGTCCGGGCTTTCGGCATCGAGGATCGCGCGCAACTCCCTGAGATGGGCGTCGGCAAAGCCGGGATAGGCCTCCCATTCCTGCGCGGTCTTTTCGGCGATGGCGTCGGGCAGCACGCGCAGGGGGCGGCCGGTTTGCAGGGCGCGGATGTAGGTTTCTGCTGCGCGTTCAAAGTAATAGAGGCGATTGAACGCCTCGGCCACGGTTTGGCCGATGACCAGAACGCCGTGATTGCCCATGACCATGACGATGGTTTTCGGATCGGCCAGCAGCGTGGCGCAGCGGGCGCCTTCCTCCTCAAACGCCATGCCGCCGTAGTGATCGTCGACCACGAGGCGATTGTGGAACATGGCGCTGGTCTGGTCGATCGCGGGCAGCCGCGAGTCGGCAAGGCTGGCCAGAACGGTGGCGTGGATGGAATGGACATGCATCACGCAGCGGGCATGGGGCAGGGCGCGATGGATGGAGCCATGCAGGCCCCATGCGGTGGGGTCCGGCGCATCGGGGCGGGACATGGTGGCCGGATCATTCGCATCGATTTCCACAAGGTTGGAAGCAGTTATCCGGCTGAAATGACGACCATTCGGGTTGATGAGGAAGCGCGAGCCATCGGCGTTCACGGCTAGGGAGAAGTGGTTCGCCACCGCCTCATGCATGTTGAGGCGGGCGGTCCAGCGGAAGGCGGCGGCCATGTCGCAGCGTTCCTGCCAATGGGTCAGGTTCGGAATGAGGGCGTTCATCTGGGTTCCTCCGATTCAGGCCATTTGCCACGTGCCATGGCGGTGAGGGTGCGGGTGATGCGGGCGAAGCTGGTGGCGGCGCGGGGCACGGTGCTGCGGGCGCGCAGATAGCCGTGGACGAGGCCGAGTTCGGTGATGGCGCGGGCGATGCCCCCGGCGGCGGTGATGCGGGCGGCATAGGTGGTGGCATCATCGGCGAGCGGATCGCATTCGGCGGCGATGGCGAGGGTGGGGGGGAGGTTTGTGAAGTCGCTGTCAGAGAGGGGGGCGAAGGTCGGGTCCGGCCTTGGTTCGGGCGCGCTGCCGTGGCGGATGGCGGCGTAGAAGAGCACGTCATCGCGGCTGAGCATCGGGGCATGCGCGTGGGTGAGGTAGGAGCCGTGGTCCTTGTCGCCGCCGAGGCCGGGATAGATGAGCACCTGCCCGACAATGGCAAGATCACCATGCCTGCCAATGGCTT
>PNND01000371.1 GCA_013824045.1 Rhodobacter sp.
GCGCCAGCAGGCCCAGCCATCCGGCGGAAAGCCACAGCCGCAGCCCCGCGCGGCGGCGGATCAGGGAGCGGCCATCCATTCCTTTGGCATCAAGCATGGCGCAGCCTTGGGTTCAGCACGGCATAAAGCAGATCGACGATCAGGTTCACGGCGGTGAAGATCACCGCGAACAGGATCACGATCCCCTGAATCAGCGGCAGGTCGCGGTTGATGACCGCGTCGATGGCCATGTTGCCAAGGCCTTCATAGGAAAACAGCCGTTCGATGATGACCGTGCCGCCGATCAGGAAGGTGAACTGCACCCCCACCAGCGTCAGCGTGGGCAGGATGGCGTTGCGCAGCGCCTCGCGCAGGATCACCCGCGTCTCGCCATAGCCTTTGGTCCGGGCAAGGGTGACGTAATCGAGGTTCATGGTTTCCTTCAGGCTCTGCTTCAGCAACTGCCCGATGATCGCAGCAAGCGGGATGGCCAGCGCCAGCGCTGGCATGAACATATGCGCCACCAGATCGGCCCAGAGGTCAAAGCGCAGGCGGATCAGGCTTTCGAACAGGTAGAATTCGGTGGTGAAGGGCAGGTCGAGCGATGGGGATACGCGCCCCGAGATGTGAAAGACCGGCCAGAGCACGCCAAACAGCAGGATCAGCACCAGCCCCCACAGGAAATCGGGCACCGACAGGGCCATGCCATTGGCCACATCGATCGCGCCCTCACGCCGGCCACCGCGAAAGCGGGTGCCGATCAAGGCCGCCGCGCCGCCGAGGAATATGGCCATCACCAGCGCCATGATCGACAGTTCCAGCGTGGCCGGAAGCCGCCCCAGCACAAGATCGAGCACCGGCTGGCGGGTGGTGATGGAGGTGCCGAAATCGCCCTGCATCACGCCCGCGACCCAGATGCCGAATTGCGTGACCAGCGGCTGGTCAAGCCCGTAAAGGGCGGAAAGGCGGGCGATGTCTTCCTCGGTCGCGCCGGGGGGCAGCATCATGGCGATGGGATTGCCTGGCACCACCCGGATCACGAAGAACACGATCACCGCCACGCCCGCCAAAGTGATGGCGGTCGTCAGAAGCCGGATCGCAAGTAACCTCAAGAACGCCATTCCCACCCCGTGACAGCCCCCATCAAGGCACTGCCTTTGCCCGTTTCATCTTGGCCCAAATACCCAAATCGACGCCTCCCCCCCGCGCCACGCCGGACGGGCGCGAAAGGGGGGTCCGGGGGGGCGGTTGCCCCCCCCGGCCTGTGGTCAGGCGCGCTTCATTAGATGCGGCAACAACGCGCCCGAGGCGTGGGGCGTGACCACCACACCCGGCGCGTGCAGGATGGGCTGCACATATTGCAGAAGCGGGATCACCAGCGCGTTTTCGGCGATGTATTTGTCGACGGCCTTCCAGCCTTCGATCCGCTTGGCCTCATCCGCCTCGCCCCAGAGGGGGCCGATCATGCCGATCAGATCCTCGCCATCCCAGACGGAATGGGG
>PNND01000247.1 GCA_013824045.1 Rhodobacter sp.
CGGCAAACCGCCCCGGACTCCGCCTTTGCGCTGACGCTTGAGGATGGCGCGCTGCATTGGAACATCGTCGAAGGTGGCCGCAAGGGCAAGGAACGCAACGAACCCGAAGCCTCCATCCTGCGCCGCCTAGCCGCTTGGGCCATGGCCTTCCTGCCGCATGACTGGCTTTAGGCTGCATCCTCGCCCGGCGGCAGGATCAGCAAGGCCCTGAAATCGTTCACATTCGTCAGCGTTGGCCCGGTGATGACCTGATCGCCCAGCGCGGCGAAAAAGCTATGCGCGTCATTGGCCGCAAGCGCGCGGGCCGCGTCCACCCCGGCCTGCACAGCCCGCGCCAGCGTATCAGGCGCAACCCGCGCACCCGCAACCTCTGCCGCCCCATCGACCCCGTCAGTATCGCAGGCGATGGCGTGGATTCGCGGATGCCCGCGCAAGGCCAAGGCCAATGCAAGGCAGAACTCCGCATTCGGCCCGCCGATGCCATTTCCCCGCCGCGTCACTGTCAACTCTCCACCCGACAACAGCAGAACGGGCCGATCGCCAACACGCAGCTTCCCGGCCGCCTCCGTCGCCAGCGCCGCATGGGCGATGGCCGCATCGCGCGCCTCACCCTCAACCGCATCACCCAGCAGGCGAACCTCAACCCCCCGCGCCAACCGTGCCGCCGCCGTCAAGGACTGGATCGGCGCGGCATAGATCACATTCTCCACCCGCCCCAACCGCGCATCGCCCGCCGGCACCACACCGGACGGTCGGTTCAGCGCCACCGTCACACTCTGCGGCACGGCCACCCGCCACCGTTCCAGCACTGCCCGCGCATCGGCCACGGTGGACGCATCGCCCACTGTCGGCCCTGATCCGATGAAGGCGGGATCATCCCCCGGCACATCCGATATCATCAAGGCCAGCATCCGCGCCGGATAGGCCGCCGCCGCCAGTTGCCCGCCCTTCACCCGGCTCAGATGCTTGCGGACCGTATTCATCCGGTCAATCGGCGCGCCAGAGGCCAGCAGCGCCGCATTGACCGCCTGTTTTTCCGCCAACGTCACGCCCGCAACCGGGGCCACTAGCAGCGCCGAGGCCCCACCAGAAATCAGCGCCAGCACGAAATCCCCTTCGCCCAGCCCCTCCAAAAGATCCAGCATCCGCGCCGTCGCCGCCGCCCCCGCCGCATCCGGCACCGGATGAGCGGCTTCCACGATCTCGATCCCACGGCAGGGGCGGCCATAGCCATAGCGCGTGATCACCAGCCCTTCGCAGGGGCCCCACTTGACCTCTACCGCCTCGGCCATGCGGGCGCTGGCCTTGCCAGCACCCACCACCACCACCCGCCCGGGTGGTTTCGGCGGCAGGAAATCCGCCAGCGACCGCATCGGATCGGCCACCTCGACTGCCCGGTCGAACAAGGCCCGCAGGAACGCCGCCGGTCCAATATCAGAAAGCTTCATCCGCCCCTCCCGCGTCGCACGGATCGCGCAACG
>PNND01000482.1 GCA_013824045.1 Rhodobacter sp.
CCGCATCCGCCAGCGCCGCTGCCGCACTGATCACGCCATTGGCCGCTCCCGCCGCATAGACCATCGCCCCGCCATCATGGTTCAGCGGCGGCCGCGCCGGATCGGGCCGGAAATGCGCATGCGCCGCGTCCCAGATCAGCTTGCCGCCGCAATGGCTCCACAGATGCACCACCGGCGACCAGCCGCCCGACATGGCCACCGCATCACAGGCGATCTCCTCGATCACCGCGCCTTCACCGGCCTGCAAGCAGATGGCCACGCTCGTCACCCGCTTGCCGCCCTTCACCTTGGCAATCCCGCGTCCCGCCTCGATCCGCAGCCCCAAGGCCCGCGCCTTGTCGATCAACGCCCCCGCAGGATTTGACCGCGCGTCCACAATCGCCGGAACCGCCAGCCCCGCCTCGCGCAGCGCAATCGCCGTGCGATAGCCGTCATCGTTGTTCGTCACGACCACCGTGCGATCCCCCGGCGACACCGCCCAGTTCACCACATAGTCGCGCACCGCCGCCGCCAGCATCACGCCCGGAATGTCGTTCCCGGCAAAGCTCAAAGGCCGCTCAATCGCCCCCGTCGCGGTCAGGATTTTGCCCGCCCGAATGCGCCACAGCCGATGCTTGGGCCGCCCGTCGCCCGGCGTATGATCGGCCACCTTCTCATCGGCCAGCACATAGCCATGGTCATAGACCCCCGCCGCCATGCAGCGCGTCCGCAGGGTGACGTTCTCCATCCCCTCCAGCGCCGCCACGGCCTCATCGACCCACGCACCCGCAGGCTTGCCGTCGATCACATCGCCATCCACCGGCGCACGCCCGCCCCAATGGGCGTTCTGCTCCAGAAGCATCACCCGCGCGCCCGCACGCCCCGCCACCAACGCGGCCTGCAATCCGGCAATCCCGCCACCCACGACCAGCAGGTCGCAAAAGGCATAGGCCTGCTCATAGCGATCCGCATCGCGATCCTTCGGCGCTTTGCCAAGGCCCGCCGATTGCCGGATCACCGGCTCAAACACATGCTTCCAGAACGGGCGCGGATGGATGAAGGTCTTGTAATAGAACCCCGCCGGAAGGAACCGGCTGGCCAGATTGTTCAGAACGCCCACATCATATTCAAGGCTCGGCCAGTGGTTCTGGCTCGTCGCCTCCAGCCCGTCGAACAGTTCCGTCACCGTCGTGCGCTGGTTCGGCTCCAACCGCGCGCCAGACCCAAGATTGACCAGCGCATTGGGCTCCTCCGCCCCCGCCGCCACAATGCCCCGCGGACGGTGATACTTGAACGACCGGCCCACCAGCATCTGGTCATTGGCCAGCAGCGCCGCCGACAGCGTATCGCCGCGATAGCCCTTCATCCGCTTGCCGTTGAAGCTGAACTCAAGCGCCGCCGACCGGTCGATCAACCGGCCCCCTTTTGCAAGACGGGTGCTCATTTGTAACCCTTCCACTCCGGCCTGCGGGCCTTGATCTTCTCGAT
>PNND01000497.1 GCA_013824045.1 Rhodobacter sp.
GTCCGCGATGCCAAGGGCAAGAAGATGTCCAAATCCTTGGGCAACGTCATCGACCCGCTGGATATCATCGATGAATACGGCGCCGACGCGCTGCGCTTCACCAATGCGGCGATGGCGAGCCTCGGCGGCGTGCTGAAACTCGATACCCAACGCATCGCGGGCTATCGCAATTTCGGCACCAAACTCTGGAACGCCTGCCGCTTTGCCGAAATGAACGGCGTCTGGGAGGGCCACGCCACCCAATCCGCCCCGCCCAAAGCCACCGCCACCGCCAACCGCTGGATCATCGGCGAAACCGTCCGCGCGCTGGCCGAGGTCGACGCCGCGCTGACCGACTACCGCTTTGATCAGGCCGCAGACACGCTCTACAAATTCGTCTGGGGCAAGGTCTGCGACTGGTATGTCGAATTCGCCAAGCCCCTCTTCGATGGCGATGCCGCTGAAGAAACCCGCCAGACCATGGCCTGGGTGCTTGATCACTGCATGATCCTTCTGCACCCGATGATGCCCTTCATCACCGAGGAGCTCTGGGCCACCACCGGCAGCCGCGCCAAGATGCTCGTCCATACCGATTGGCCCGTGGCCGACCTTTCCCTCGCCGACCCGACGGCCGATCGCGAAATGGGCTGGGTCACCACCCTGATCGACGAGATTCGCTCCGCCCGCGCGCAGATGCATGTCCCCGTCGGCCTGAAGATCGACCTCGTCGCCACCACCCTGTCCGATGAGGCCCGCCACGCCTGGGCCCGGAACGAGGTGCTGATCAAGCGCCTCGCCCGCATCGAAGCGCTGACCGAGGCCGCCACCGCCCCCAAAGGCAGCGTCTCCATCGCGCTCGACGGCGCGGCCTTCGCCATGCCGCTGGATGGGATCATCGACATCGCCGAGGAAAAAGCCCGCCTGACCAAGACCTTGGACAAGCTTGCCAAGGAAATCGGCGGGCTGAACGGGCGGCTGAACAACCCGGCCTTCGTCGCCTCCGCCCCCGAAGAGGTGGTCGATGAGGCCCGCGCCAATCTGGAGGCCCGTCAGGATGAGGCAGCCAAGCTGCAGGCAGCCCTGTCCCGGCTGGCCGAAATCGGCTGATCTCTTCTCTGCAGAAATATCCCGCGGGGTGAGCCCACCGCAGGGGGGCGAGGGGGCGCGCAGCCCCCTTTCCTTTGCCCGCCATCTGCGCGACACTCCCGTTTGAGGGAGACCGACCATGTCATGGCTCAACCGCCTCGCCGAACGCCAGATGCAGAAGGCCCGCCTCAAGGGTGAGTTGCAGGGTCTGAAAGGCGAAGGCAAACCCCTGCCCGACCACACCGCCGATGCCTTCGTCACCCCCGGCGAGGCGATGGGCTTCCGCATCATGGCCGAGGCGGGCGTCCTGCCCGAAGAAATCGTGCTGAAGAAAGAGGCCGCCCGGCTTATGGCGGAACTCGCGACGATCACCGATCCCGAGG
>PNND01000245.1 GCA_013824045.1 Rhodobacter sp.
GGCACACCATCCACCGTGCAGCCCAGCGCGGGGCCGTGGCTTTCGCCCCAGGTGGTGACGCGAAAGATATGGCCGAAGGTGTTGAAGGACATGCCTGCCTGCTCCGTCTGATATGGCCCTGTCCATAGGCCAATCATCCGCGCGGCGCAAAGCCCTTTCACCTTGGCCCAAATACTCATGCAGCCTATTCACCCTGCGCTGCGCGCGAACGTCGCTGACCAATTCCCCCCTTGCACCTGCCGGACCTTTGCCTATCTTGCCCGTTACCTCGGGGTGCCTGGCGACAGGCTGAGATGCGGAAGCGGACCCGTTGAACCTGAACCGGATCATACCGGCGGAGGGAAGGTGCATGGAATTCTCCATCCCCGACCTGTCCCGTCGCACATGGAGGAAGACATGAAGACTTCGATCCTTGCGCTGGGTTTTGCCACCGTTGCCACCATGGCCGCGGCGCAGGACAAGCCCGTGCTGACTGTTCTGACCTATGACAGCTTCACCGCCGAATGGGGCCCCGGCCCGGCGGTGGAACAGGCGTTTGAGGCGACTTGCGCCTGTGATCTGCAATTCGTGGCGGCGGGCGATGGCGCGGCGCTTCTGGCGCGCATCCAGATGGAGGGTGCGGCATCGGATGCGGACATCGTGCTGGGGTTGGATACCAACCTGACGGCGGCGGCCACGGCGACGGGCTTGTTCGCGCCGCATGGGCAATCGTGGAAGAACACCCTGCCGGTGGATTTTGATGACCCGACCTTCCTGCCCTATGACTGGGGCTGGTTCGCCTTTGTGCATGACAAGGCAAAGCTGCCTGCACCGCCGAAGAGTTTCGAGGAACTGGCCGCATCCGACGTGAAGATCATCATTCAGGACCCCCGGTCATCCACCCCCGGTCTGGGGCTGCTGATGTGGGTCAAGGCCGCCTATGGCGACAAGGCCGGGGCGATCTGGGAGGGGTTGGCCGACAACATCGTCACCGTCACACCGGGTTGGTCCGAGGCCTATGGGCTGTTTCTGGAGGGAGAGGCGGACATGGTGCTGTCCTACACCACATCGCCCGCCTATCACCTGATCGCCGAGGAAGATGACAGCAAGGCGGCGGCGGCCTTCAGCGAGGGGCATTACCTGCAAGTCGAAGTGGCGGGCAAGCTGGCGGCGACGGATCAGCCGGAACTGGCGGATGCGTTCCTTGCCTTCATCGGGACTGAGGCGTTTCAGTCGGTGATCCCGACGACGAACTGGATGTATCCGGCAGTGACGCCTGCGGCGGGGCTGCCTGCGGGGTTCGAGACGCTGATCACGCCCGAAACCTCGCTCCTCTTGACAGCGGATGAGGCATTGGCCGCAGGCGAGGGGGCGCTGGCCGAATGGCAAGCCGCGCTGGCGCGCTAAGGCCACCTGTCGGGGCGGCGCTGGTCGCCGCCCTGCTGGGGGGGATGACGCTGGGCACGGT
>PNND01000052.1 GCA_013824045.1 Rhodobacter sp.
CACGTCGCGCGCCATCGCAAAACGGCTGGGCCCAGATGGCTACGGCATCGCCTACAACCTTGCCTATGTCCTGCGCACCGCCAATTCATGGGCAGGCCCCATCGGCCAATTCCGCCTGACGCTGGACAAGAGCGCCCCGGAAAACGTCATCTCGCTCTGCGCCAGCGGCGTGGAAAGGACCGGCCCCACCACCTTTGTGATCGAGAAACAGAGCTACACGCCCGACCGCGATCTGGAGATTCTGATCGTCACCCCGCCCCCCGGCTAGGCCACCGGTTAGGCCACCCCATCACGCAGCCAGCGGCGCGCGGACCTCACGTTCCCTTATCGGCAGGTGGACGATGGCGGAAAACGCACCCACGCCCACCCCGATCCACCAGACCAGCGTATAGCCCCCGGTGATGTCATACATCATCCCGCCCAGCCAGACGCCAAGGAACCCGCCAATCTGGTGGCTCAGGAACACCACGCCATAAAGCGTGCCCATATAGCGCAAGCCGTATAGATGCGCGACCAGCCCGCTCGTCAGCGGCACCGTGGCCAGCCACAGCGCCCCCATCACGGCGGAAAAGATCAGCACGCTTTCCGGCGTGATGGGCAACAGGATGAACACCGCCGCCGCGATGGTGCGCCCCGTATAGATACCGGCCAGCAGATACTTCTTCGTATACCGCTTCCCCAACCACCCGGCGAGGATCGTCCCCACGATGTTGAACAGCCCGATGGTGGCAATCGACACCGCGCCCAGCGCAGATGTCGTCGTGATCCCCATCCCCGCGATCATCCCGCCCGGATCGATCGGCCCGCACAGCTCCGTCACAAAAGCCGGAAAATGCGCCGTGATGAAGGCCAGCTGATAGCCACAGGAAAAGAACCCCAGAAAGATCAGCGTGTATGACGGGTCCTTGAAGGCGCGCTTCAGCACCACCCCCATGCTCTCTTCCAATTCCGCCTTGCTCGCCACCTTGGGCGACCGGATGAAGGGCAGCGCGAACAGCGTGCCCAGCACCACGACCGAAAAGATGATGAACACTTCCTGCCAGCTATAGGATTGCAGCAGGTACTCCGCCACCGGCGCCCCGAACACCTGCCCCGCCGACCCTGCCGCCGTGGCAATGCCCAGCGCCATCGACCGGTTCTCCGCACTCGCCGCGCGCCCCACAATCGCCAACACCACGCCAAAACCGGTGCCCGCGATCCCGAACCCGACAAGGATTTCCAACAACTGCATCTGCCCCGGCGTGATGGCAAAGGCGGTCAACACCAGCCCTGCCGAATACATCAAGGCCCCGGCTACAATCGCCTTGCGATCCCCGAACCGCTCCGCCACTGCGCCGAACAGCGGCTGCCCGATCCCCCAGGCCAGGTTCTGGATGGCAATGGCCAGCGAAAACTCCGCCCGCGCCCAGCCGAA
>PNND01000360.1 GCA_013824045.1 Rhodobacter sp.
AATTGAACCCACCCCAGCTTTTCCCCATCATCCCAACCGCGCCGCTGCACCATGCCTGCCGCGACAGCCAGTCGATCACGACCAGCGCGTCATCCATCTCCTGCTGCGTGTATTCATCGGACATCAGGCCTTCGGAATCCCCGTTCCCGCGCATATCCACCCGCACACAGGCATACCCGTGCCCCGCCATATAGGCGTGCATCATCTCATCACGCGGCAAGGTCCCGTCCCGCTTGCGATAGGGAATGTATTCCAACACGGCGGGCACGGGATGCGCCTCGGCATCCTCGGGCAGCCAGACCCGCGCCGAAAGGCGGCATCCGTCGGGCATTACGATGCCCATGTCCTCGTGCTCTACGATCCGGCAGGGGTATTCCGTCCGAATGGCCATGCGCAGCGCTCCCTTTGACGACCGTATCAGATGACAGCCCGGCTGCTGCGCCGCGCCCGTTCCCGGCCATAGAAAGACCGAACGCGACACCTTGCAGAATTTCCCCGCCACGGCACGCCCACACCGATGTAAGGTGACCTGCACCACCCAAACGCTTGCCCGCCCTTTTCCCCTTCGAACGGAATCGTCATGCCGGAAACATCAGACCGAATCGAAGTCCGCAATGTCACCTCACCGCACCACGTCACACGTGTCGATCGCGCGAAATATGACGCGATGCGACAGGCTCTCATGGCGGTCTTGCCTGATGGCCCCCCCGGCCTGACCGTGGCCGAGGCACAGACAGCCCTGCTTCCCCATCTGGACAGCGCGCTTTTTCCCGGCGGGGCAAAGGCCGGATGGTGGATGAAATGCGTCCAGCTTGATCTGGAAGCGCGGGGCATTCTGGCGCGGGGCCCGAAATCCCCCGTCCGCCTGTTCCGCACCGGGAATGTCGGCTGAAGACAGCGACAGGGCGTTTCGGCCCTATCTGGGCTGGTAGGGCTGAAATAGGCTGCAGGCGCAGCTAAAACCGGAGACCGCCATGACAGCCAAGCCCAACATCCTGATCCTCATGGTGGACCAGCTGACGGGGACGCTGTTTCCCGATGGCCCCGCGCCCTTCCTGCACGCGCCCAATCTGAAACGCCTTGCGGAACGGTCTGTCCGTTTTGCCAACAGCTATACCGCCTCGCCCCTCTGCGCCCCGGCCCGCGCTGCCTTCATGTCGGGCGCCCTGCCCAACCGCACCCGCGTCTATGACAATGCCGCCGAATTCGCCTCGGACATCCCCACTTATGCCCACCACCTGCGCCGCGCAGGTTACCAGACGGCGCTGTCGGGCAAGATGCATTTCGTGGGCCCCGATCAGCTGCACGGGTTCGAGGAACGGCTGACCACCGACATCTACCCCGCCGATTTCGGCTGGACCCCTGATTACCGCAAACCGGGCGAACGGATCGACTGGTGGTATCACAACC
>PNND01000393.1 GCA_013824045.1 Rhodobacter sp.
GGCGCTTGTGCTCGGGCGACACCTCCAGCCGATCCGACAGGAACCCCAGCGGATAGGCATCCCATGACGCGATATCGAGGTCTGCCCCCACAGCAAAATGATCGAACTCCGTGATCCGGCCCATATAGTTATGGGCAATCGTCGCGGCTGAGAATTTGCGGATGATCTCCGTCTGAACCCGGTTGAACGCCGCCACTTCGTCGCTCGCGAACCGCCGGAAAGCCATGACATGGGACGGATTGGCCTCGGTCACGGTCAGGTTGGGCAGACCGACCTCATCGAACGACGCATATTCCATCGACCAGAACACATTGCCCCACGCACGGTTCATCGCCTGCGGGCTTTGATACCGCTGCGCCAGCCATTCGCGGAAGGCATCGCGGGCGGCATCGGAATAGCTCAGCACCGTATCATGGCAGCCATATTCATTGTCCGTCTGCCAAGCCGCCACATAGGGATTTCGCCCATAACGGCGCGCGAGTTCCGTGACGATCCGCGCGCATTCCGTACGGTAACCCCGGTGGGAAAAGCAGTAATGCCGCCGCGATCCGAACCCGCGTGCGCGCCCTTGGGCATCCACGGCCAGCATGTCGGGATGGCGGTCCAGCATCCAGCGCGGCGGCGTCGCGGTGGGCGTGCCCAGCACGACCTGCAACCCTGCCGCGCCCAGCACGGCAATGGCGCGGTCCAGCCAATCCCAATCGAACCGCCCAGGTTCCGGCTCCATACGGCTCCAAGCAAATTCGCCAATGCGGACCCATGTGAGACCCAGCGCCGCCATGCGGGCCGAATCTTCGGCCCATTTCTCTTCCGGCCAGTGTTCGGGATAGTAGCAGACGCCAAGCGTGCGTTTCACAAGATCACCTGTGGTTCGGGCAGTCCGGGACCAAGGCCCTGAACCGCAAAGGTCTTTCCGGCTTCGGGATCGGCAGCCAGCGCCGCCGCATCCATCCCCTCGCGCGCCGAGGTGCAGTAGAGTGTCGACAATCCATCCCCGCCGAAAGCGGGGCATGAGGTCTGGCTGGCCCCCATAGCCACGGCCTTCAAGAAACGCCCGTCGGGGGCATAGCAGGCCACCCGCCCGGCCCCCCACTGGGCGTTCCAAAGATTGCCCTCAGCATCTATCACAGCTCCGTCGGGCAGAATGCCTTCGGCGCTTAAATCAATGAAAGTCTCCGGTTTCCCGACAGGCCAGCCATCCTGATCCAGCGCCACCCGTTGGATGCGGTGGGTCAGCGTATCCGAGAAATGGGCAAAGCGGCCATCCGGCGAAAAGCAGATGGAATTCGGGATGGTCAGCCCCGAATAGAGCCGCCGCAATTCCTCCCGATACCAACGCCAGATCGCCCCACGCCCCGGATCATCTCCGCCGCGCTTGCCCATCGTGCCGATCCAGAACCCGCCCTG
>PNND01000112.1 GCA_013824045.1 Rhodobacter sp.
CGGTCTTGCCGGTATTCGGCATGGGCCACAAAATCCAGCACCTCCAACCCCTCAAGCGCGGGCAGGGTGCCGCCGCTCATCAGGTTGGGATTGTCGATCTCGAACCCAGCGGGCAGCGGATCGTTCACCATCAGCCGCGCCTCGCCGCGGGCGAAGGGCGTCACCTCCAGCACCGCGATCATCCGCGTGCCCACCGGGACCGAGGAAGGATCAATCGCGCTGCCATCCATCGCCAGATAGCGCCGCGCGATGGCATAGCCGTTGCCCGATGCCGGTTCCGCCACCTCAAGCACGCCAAAGGTGGTGACAGTCAGCGTCGTATCCGCCCCGCCATTGGCCACCGCCACCGGGGCCGCCCCCAGCGCCCGCATCTGCACCAACGGCCCTTCCGCAGGCGCGCCGTCAATCGTGATCCCGCCCGCATGCGGCGCATCGATCAACGCATTGGCCGCCAGCAGCGCCCATGTCGTCTCTTGCGTCGACAGCGGCCCCGATGTGGCGATCCTGTTGGTCAGCGCCTCACGGTCGACGGCATTGGACCCTGCTTCCACCGCCAGCGTCAGCACCGCCGCCGCATCGCGATAGGCGGTTCCGTAATCGGCGCGGAACACCTGTTCCGTCTCTACCGCCGTCGCCTGCAGCAGCGCGCCCGCCCGCGCGAACATCGCATCTGCCCGCGCCTGTTCGCCATATGCGGCCAGCGCCGCGCCAAGCTGGGCCATCGCCGTGGGCGTGGCAAAGGCATCGCCCTTCACATCTGCATAATAGCGCAGGTCGCCAATCGCCGCTGCGCCCTCACGCGCCAGCACCATCAGGGAATAGGCCAGTGCCTCGCCGCCGAAATCGAAATCGGGGGCAAAGTTCACCTGATTGCGCAGGTTGTCCAAGGCCATCCGCATAGCCCGGTCCGGCACATCGAACCCCCGCGCCTTGGCGCGCGACAGGAAGTCGGTCACATAGGCATCCAGCCACAGATCGCCCGATCCCGGCCCCCACAGGCCGAAACCCCCTTCCGCCCCCTGATTGGTCAGGATCTCGGCCACCGCCTCATGCACACGGCCTTGCACATTCTCCGCCCAAGGCAGCGACATGGCCTGCGCCACCTCGTCGAAATACAAAAGCGGCATCGCCTTCGACGTCATCTGTTCCGTGCAGCCATAGGGATAGCCGTCCAGCGCCGCCAGCAAGCCCGGTGCATTCAGCCGCGCGAGGGGCCCAATCGCCAACGTCGCCCGCGCGCCGGGCAGGTATCCCGCCAGGACCGCATCGTCGAACTGGAAGGTCTGTCCTGCGGCCAGGTCAAAGCGCGACACCCGCACCACCTCCGGGTCATTCTGCTGAACGGGCAGGGCCAGCGTCTTGGTCAACGCCTTCCCATC
>PNND01000411.1 GCA_013824045.1 Rhodobacter sp.
TGGCCGGATGCGGCCATGCGGGCGGCGGATAAGGAGAAGGTGGCGGCGGGGCTGGCGCATTGCGCGGCGCATGGGATCACCACGATGGTGAACATGGACGGCAACCGATACACCTGCGCTCTTTTGGCCGAAATGGAGGCCGAGGGGCGGCTGACCGCCCGGGTGCGGGTGCCGTTCCATATGAAGCCCCATATGGAGATGTCGGATCTGGACCGCGCCTCGGCCATGGATGCCGATTATCGCGGCGACTGGGTGCGGTCGGGGTTTGTGAAGATGTTCATGGATGGGGTGGTGGACAGCCGGACGGCCTTCATGCTCAACGACTATCCCGGTGTGCCGGGGCATCGGGCGGACCCGCTGTTCGCGCCGGAGCGGTTCAAGGCGATCTGCACCGAGATTGATCGGCGCGGGTTGCAGATTGCGGTGCATGCGATTGGTGACGGGGCGGTGCGGGCCACGATCGATGGTTATGAGGCAGCGGGGCAGGCGAATGGCCTGCATGACATGCGCCACCGGATCGAGCATATCGAGCTGATCGACCGGGCCGATGTGCCGCGTCTTGGCGCGCTGGGGATCACGGCCAGTTTGCAGCCGCCGCATCCGCCGGGGGTGATGGATTTCCCGATGTCGACGATGGATGTGGTGTTCGACCGGGCGCGTTGGCGCGATGCCTATCTGTGGAAGACGCTGAAGGATCACGGCGCGCCGGTGGCCTATGCCAGCGACTGGCCGGTGACGGATGTGTCGGTGATGCGCGGGATACAGGCGGCGCTGACGCGGGTGCCCTATGAGGGCGCGGGCGATGAGCGGCTGAGCCTGATGGAGACGCTGCACGCCTATACGGCGGGCGGGGCTTGGGCCGGGCATTGGGATGACATCACCGGCACGCTGCGCACGGGAATGGCGGCGGATCTGGTGCTGATCGACGGAGATATCGAGGCGCTGCCGGCCGACCGGATTGGGCAGACGCCGATTGCGCTGACCGTTGCGGGCGGACGCATCACCTATGCCGCGGCGGGATTCGCCTGACGGCGTTCCATTGGGGGTGAATCGGGGGGCGAGTCGCCGCGATTCACCGCCATCCGCCGGGAAAGGCGAGAGTTTCAGCGGGGCAGGGCGGATCGCCAAGCGAAATTGTGCCGGGCGGGGAGCGAAAAGCCCAAGAATTCTTGGGTTGCCGAAAAAATCGTCATCTTCCCGTCATTTTCCACTTGCGGCCATCGGGCGGGATACGTAAATACCGCCTCACCGAAGACGACGCGACGCCAGATGGCGGAACGAAGAAAGCGGAAGTGGCGGCAGAAGCCGTTGCGAAAAAACTCTGGAGGCAAGGCGGGAAGCGACGCTGGTGACAGCGTGCGGCTTGTTTTGTGTCTGC
>PNND01000229.1 GCA_013824045.1 Rhodobacter sp.
GGGGGCATCGGGGATGGCGAAATGGATGGTCAGGTAATGCGAGCGGCGGCCTTCGTCATTCTTGTCCATCAGGGGGATCATCACCGGGGTATTGGCCCCGCCCCGGATGTTGGTGAAGGCGAGATAGGTCTTGGCCCCCACGGCCTGCCGGTAATGGTTGCCAAAGCGCAGGGTGTGGATCAGGGCGGAGGCATGTTCGACCTCGCCATCCAGACCCACGATGGCGGCCTTGCCATAGCCTTCCACGGCGTCACCGCCGCCTGCGGCATCGAGGATCATGCCGGTGAGCAGTGCGCCAAGTTCGGGGGCCACGTCATGGATGGCGGGTTTGAGATCATCGACAAAGCCCATTCCGGCCCAGGGGTTGCGGATCACCGCCGCGGCCGCGATCAGCTTGAGCGGTTTGGGCGCGGCGCGGCCGCCTTCGATCAGCGTGGTTTCAACATGGAGCAGGGTCTTGCGGATCTGGGCGGGCATGGGAACCTCAGGGCTTTGCTGTTGGCGGTATGTTGGTATACCATAAGATCATATGTCAATGAGTCGTTGCCCGGATCAGGCGCGGGCGGTAGGGTGGGGCGATGGAACAGGCAGCACATCCTGAATTGCGGGCTGAATTGCGGGCCGAGTTGCGCATCGACCAGATGCCGCAGACCCTGCGCGAGATCGTGCTCGGCCGGTTGCGGGCGGCGATCATCGCCGGGCGGTTCCCGTCGGGCGCGCGGCTGGTGGAGCGGACGCTCTGCGATCAGCTTGGTGTCAGCCGGTCGGTGGTGCGCGAAGTGATCCGGATACTGGAGGCAGAAGGGCTGGTGGAAAGCCTGCCCAACCGCGGGCCGGTGGTGGCGCGGATGGACTGGGCGCAGGCACGGCAGATCTATGACATCCGGTTGCTGTTGGAAGGATCGGCGGCGGCGGGTTGTGCGGCGGTGGCGGATGCAGGCGTGAAGGCCGATCTGGCGGCGGCGCTGAGCGCGCTGGAAGCGGCGACCGGTGGCGAGGACGCGGTGTTTGAGGCGACGACGCGGTTCTACGAGGTGATCTTTCGTGCCGCGGGGCATGACGTTGCTTGGGAAATCGTACAGCGCCTGAACGGGCGGATCAGCCGTTTGCGCGCGCTGACGTTGACGGCGGCAGATCGGGCAGTGCCGGGTCGGGCGCGGATGGCGCGCATCGCGGCGGCGATTGGCGCCAATGATGCGGGCGCGGCGCGGCAGGCGGTGGAGGATCACCTGCGCGAGGCGGCCGAGATTGCGCGGCGGATGCTGGAGGGGGCGTGATGGCGGCCTATTGGATTGCGCATGTCACCGTGACGGATCCCGAGCGATACAAGGCCTATCAGGCCTTGGCCCCGGTGGCTTTCG
>PNND01000404.1 GCA_013824045.1 Rhodobacter sp.
GGCATGACCATGGGCAAGAACAACGTCAACATCGCCAACTTCACCCTTGGCCGGTCCGGCGTGGGGCAGGATGCCATCGCCATCCTCTACCTTGATCAGGCAATTGATCCCAAGGTGGTGGAAACGCTGGAATCCACCGGCATGTTCCAGCAGGTCAAGCCGCTGGAATTCGACGTGGCTTAAAGAAGCCGGGAAGGGGCAAGGGCAACACCTCTTGCCCCTTCTCCTTTGTGGAAATATCCCACGGGGGTGCCGATGGTTCGCCACCGGTTCAAGAACCAGCGGCACCGGGGTGTGAAACCCCCGGGCGTTCCGCCCCAGAACCCGGACAGGCACAATGCGCAGCTACGCCATCGGCGATATTCATGGCCATCTTGACCTGCTCCTGCACGCCCATGACCTGATCGCGCAAGACCGCCGCCAAACGGGCGATATCGACGCCCCGATCATCCATCTGGGCGATTACGTGGATCGCGGCCCCGATTGCCGGGGCGTCGTGGATTATCTCGCCCGTGGCACCGCGCGGGGCGAGAACTGGGTCACCCTCAAGGGCAACCACGACCGTATGTTTTCCCGCTTCCTCCGCGATCCATTAGAGCCGGAAGAGGGCCTGAGGTCCGATCTCTCGTGGCTGCATCCGCGCCTTGGCGGGGCCGCCACGCTTGCGTCCTATGGTGTAAAGAACCCCGCCGATCGCCCGATCGCCCCCGTCCATGCCGAGGCGGTGGAAGGCGTGCCCACCGAACACCGCATCTTCCTTGAAAGCCGCCCCACATGGGTGCAACGCGGCGAATGCGTCTTTGTCCATGCCGGAATCCGCCCCGGCATCCCGATGCCGCAGCAGCGTGAAACCGATCTGGTCTGGATCCGTGGTGGCTTTCTGGAAGACACCCGCGATCACGGCTTCCTTGTCGTGCATGGCCATACCGCGCTTGACACCGCCACCCATTATGGCAACCGGCTGAATATCGACAGTTCCGCCGCCTATGGTGGCCCGCTTACCGCCGTGGTGATTGAAGGCCGGGATGTCTGGCGGCTTAAAGAGGGGGATCGTATCCCGCTGCGGCCCTAGCCTTTTCGCAAAAGCGCCCGCGCTGAAAGGATGAAGGTCCCGCCAAAGAAGGCCCCGGCGATGCCCACCACCTCTACCAGCCCCGGCCCGCGCGGCACGCCCTGCACCGCAAACAGAACGCCAATGCAGCCCAGCCCGAAGATCGAAAAGATCAGCCGGAACAGATGCTCGCCGCGGGTGGGTCCATACTTGCTCATGGGGCGGAATATAGATCCGCAGCACGGCAGGAATAGGGTGACAGCCCCGGCGATTTGCGGTTTTCTCGGCCCTCGGGCCAGTTCAGGATT
>PNND01000124.1 GCA_013824045.1 Rhodobacter sp.
AGCTAGCGGGCGACCGGCGCTGTCATCGGGGGTGATGCCCCAACGATCCAGCGCGGCGGTCACCTGACGGGTCAGCATCCTGTCAGGCGTGATCAGCGCGGCGGTTGTGCCCTCCTCGGCCGCTTGGCGCAGGATCATCGCGATGGCGAGCGCCTCGGCGCGCGGGGTTTGCGCCTCGATCAGGGTGATGGCCTCAGTAGCCTCGGGCAGATCGGGCAGGGCCGCGCCTTCGGTGAGCCATTGATCGGTGACGGGGGCGGGGCGGAGCGAGAGGGAAATCAGCCGGTTCCGGGCCGGGGCGGGGGCCGGGGTATCCGTCCACGGGCGGATGGCGGTGGGGGGAATATCCAGCCGTTCCATTAGGCGGCGAAAGCGGAACTGCGGATGATCTTCGCCCGTCATCGCATCGGTCAGGCGATCCCAGACCCAAGACGGCATATCCGCATCAAACCCCGGCAGCACCAGCGCGCCTTGCGGCAGGGCGGCGACGGCCTGCATCAGCGCCGCTGTGGTGCCGCGCGATCCGGTAGACCCCGCGACGATCACGGGGCCTTGCGGGGGTGCGGCCTGCCAGAGCGCGGCGATCCGGTCCACCGCCATGCGCTGGCGGGTTTCGGTATCCGGGGCTTCGGCGCCCGAAAAGAAGGGTGCGACGATCGACAGGAAGGCGCGGGTGCGGGCCCAATGGGCGGAATGGTCGGATACGTCCAGCGCGGCGATGGTTTCGGGGGCCACGCCTTCGCCCTGCATTTCATCCATCAAGGTGGCAAGGCTGTCGGCCAGATCATAAAGCGCGGCGCGGGGGGCAAGGTCAGGCTGGGCATCCAGCAACCGCGCGATCAGTTGCGACAGTTCCAGACGGCGGCGCAGCGGCGAAACGGCGGTGGCGATGCCGGGCAGGGCCAGGCCTTCGGTGAGGTCTGTCAGCACATGCAGGCGGGGCAGGAAGCCGGGGCCGGTGGCGATGAATGCCTCGCGCACACGGCGGCGCATGCGATTGGTGTTCAGATAGACGGTGACGGCGGCCATCGCCTCGGGTGGCTGGGTCGCGAGACGGGCGCGCAGACCGGCGACCAGCGCCGGGGCGAAATCCACGCCGGGCGGAAGGTGAAAGACGCGGGGGCCGGGATCGGGGAACATCATGGCGTGAACCCCAACAAGGTTTCGGCCTGCGTGATGCCTTCGGGGCGGCCCACATCGCACCAGCCGCCTGCATGGATCAGGCCGAATAGACGGCCAGTGGCGATCATCCGGTCCCAGAGCAGGTTGAGGGAGAATACCTCAGCTGTGATGTCGGACAGGCCATCAGTCCGCAGCATCTGCGCGCCCAGATAGACCGCGCCCGTCGCGCCCTTGGC
>PNND01000020.1 GCA_013824045.1 Rhodobacter sp.
GCATGGCGATGAATGATGAGGAAACCGTCGCGCTGACCGCCGGTGGCCACACCGTCGGCAAGGCGCATGGCAATGGCCGGGCCGAAAACCTCGGCCCCTCGCCCGAAGGCGCGGATATCGCCGAAGCTGGCCTGGGCTGGATGAACCACACCACCCGCAGCGTGGGCCGCGACACCGTCACCTCCGGCATCGAAGGCGCATGGACCACCAACCCGACGCAGTGGGACAACGGCTATTTCCAACTGCTGCTGAACCACGATTGGAAACTGGTCAAATCTCCCGCGGGCGCATGGCAATACGAACCCATCGGCATCCGCGAAGAGGACAAGCCGGTTGATGTCGAAGACCCGTCGATCCGCCGCATGCCCATGATGACCGATGCCGATATGGCGATGAAGGTCGACCCGGCCTATCGCGCGATCTCGGAAAAGTTCCATGACGATCCGGCCTATTTCTCGGAAACCTTCGCACGGGCATGGTTCAAGCTCACCCACCGCGACATGGGCCCGCGCGTCCGCTACATCGGCCCCGAAGTTCCGGGCGAAGACCTGATCTGGCAGGACCCGGTCCCCGCAGGCAATGCCTCCTATGACGTAGCGGCGGTGAAGGCCAAGATCGCGGCCTCGGGCCTGTCGGTCACCGATATGGTGGCAACCGCATGGGACAGCGCCCGCACCTTCCGCGGGTCTGACCTGCGTGGTGGTGCCAATGGCGCACGTATCCGCCTTGCCCCGCAAAAGGATTGGGAGGGCAACGAACCCGCCCGCCTGTCGCGCGTCCTCTCGGCTCTGGAGCCTATCGCCGCGTCGTCGGGCGCATCGCTGGCCGATGTGATCGTGCTGGCGGGCAATGTCGGCGTGGAACAGGCTGCCAAAGCCGCGGGCTTTGACGTGACCGTTCCCTTCCACCCCGGCCGCGGCGACGCCTCGCAAGAGATGACGGATGTGCATTCCTTCGCCGTTCTGGAACCCGTCGCCGACGGTTTCCGCAACTGGATCAAGAAGGACTATGCCGTCCAGCCGGAAGAACTGCTGCTGGACCGCGCGCAACTGATGGGGCTGACCGCCCCGGAAATGACCGCGCTGCTGGGCGGCATGCGGGTGATCGGAACCAATTTCGGCGGCGGCGCGCATGGCGTGTTCACCGACCGTCCGGGTGCCTTGACGAATGATTTCTTCGTCACCCTCACCGACATGGGCTTCAAATGGGTGCCCACGGGCCGGAACAGCTACAACATCGTCGACCGCGCCTCGGGTGCCGTAAAGCACACCGCCACCCGCGTCGATCTGGTGTTGGGCTCAAACTCCGTCCTGCGCGCCTATGCCGAGGTCTATGCCCAGGACGACAACCG
>PNND01000082.1 GCA_013824045.1 Rhodobacter sp.
GGCCTGACTGAGGTCGAACTGGAAGCTTTACGCGATTTGGCCGCCGGACTGACGCACAACGAAATCGCTGATCAGCGTGGTGTGAGCCCCGCGACAATCAAGAAGCGTCTGGAGCGTGCGCGAGAGGTGCTCGGTGCAAGAAACGCAGTGCACGCCGTTGCTATCGCCACCCGTCGCGGCCTGATATTCGCCGACCCGACATTCTGAACGTCCGACGGAGCGCCGGAGCCCCCTGCCCCTCGTCGTACAACGCTAGACAGCAACGCTGCCAGAGCCTGAGGTTCAGAAAGCTACACTCACCCTTCAGGGTGTCTATCCTCGATCTCGTCCAGGATGGCGGTAAGCGCTGTTCTGACCCCACCTTCTGCCTGGCGTCATGATCTGGGATTGGAGCCTCCTGTGACGTGCGGGAGGGAGGTTCTCCATGAGTGCTCCAATGGAGATTCTCATGATCGGTGGTGGCGACGGCCGGAGCCGTCGGCACTGGCCGGATGAGGCGAAGGCGCGGATTGTTGCGGAGACGCTTCGGCCGGGTGCGACTGTCGACGAGGTGGCGCGGCGCCATGGGTTGAACTCCAATCATCTGTCGTCCTGGCGGACGCTGGCGCGGAAGGGCAAGCTGGTGTTGCCCGCGCCGCGGGATGCGGTGGAGTTTGCGGCGATGGTCGTGGCGCCACCGGATGGCGGCCCTCCACCACCGGAAACAACCGGCCCGGAGATCGTGGTTGGTGCGGTGGCGGTCCGTCTGGAACCGGGCGCGTCGGCGGAGCGGATCGCCGCGATCGTTCGCGCCTTGGCGGCGGGGCGATGATCTTTCCGTCGAACCGGGTGCGGATCATGGTGGCGACGAAGCCCATCGACTTCCGCAAGGGCCATGACAGCCTGGCCGCGATGGTGAAGAACGAGCTGCGCAAGGACCCTTTCACGGGGACCGTCTTTGTCTTCCGCGCCAGAAAGGCGGATCGGCTGAAGCTGCTCTACTGGGACGGAACCGGGCTGGTGATGGCCTACAAGCGGCTGGAGGAGCATACGTTCACCTGGCCCGCGGTGACGGACGGGCTGATGCTGGTGAACCACGCCCAGTTCGAGGCGCTGTTTGCCGGATTGGATTGGCGGCGAGTTCGGGCCATCGAAGCGCGGGCTCCGGAAGCGGTGGAATGAACCGTTAAAGGCTGCGGCAGGATGACTCGGGCAGCACTTTCCGCGGGCATCGCCGAAGGGGGTCTGATAGACTGAATGCATGCCGGATGCCACTGATCTGCTTGAGGAAATTGCGACGCTGAAGGCGATGCTGATCGCCTCGGAGGCGCGTAGCCTTCGCAAGGATGAGCGCATCGAACGGCTGG
>PNND01000401.1 GCA_013824045.1 Rhodobacter sp.
GTGCGCTTGTACATCGCCTCGGTCACGCCTTCCGGCGCGGGGCCGCCATTGGGCATGTTGAACTTCACCCCGAAATCCTCATCCGGGCCGCCCGGGTTGTGGCTGGCCGACATGATGATCCCGCCATCCGTCTTGTTCAGCCGGATCAGATGGCTGGCGGCTGGCGTCGACAGGATCGCCCCCTGCCCCACGATCACCCGCGCCGCCCCATTCGCCGCCGCCATCCGCAGGATCACCTGCGCCGCGCGGTCATTGAAATAGCGCCCGTCACCGCCCAGCACGAAGGTCTTTCCCTGCGCGCCCACCACATCCAGAATGCTCTGGACGAAATTCTCCAGATAGTGATGCCCCATGAAGACCGGGGTCTTCTTGCGCAGCCCCGATGTGCCGGGCTTCTGGCCCGCGATGGGCAGCGTGGGAACGGTGCGGATGGTCATGGCTTTCCTCCCGTGGAATGCGACTTGGCTTTGACAGCCCGAAACACAAGGACCGATTGCGCCGGTGCGCGGGTGCCGGGCCCGCCCGGCTCTGCCTCAAGCTCGGGTCGTGTGGTATCCAAAATCAATTCCCATGCCGGTGCGGTATCGGGCAGGCGCAGCACACATTCCACGCCCGTGTTGAACACCGCGAAGATCGCGGAATGTCCGCCATCCGTCCCTTCTGCCGCCATGCGCAATTCCGCGCCCAGACAGCGGAACCCCGGATCATGCCAGTCCTGCGCCGATGGTTTCTGTCCATCGGCCCGCCGCCAGATCACATCGGGCAACCCGTCCGCAGGCCGCGCCCGCGCATGCAAGAACCGCTTTTGCCGCAACACCGGATGCGCTTTGCGCAGCGCGATCAGCCGCGCGACGAAGCACGCCAGCCGCTGGTCACCCGTTGCCCAGTCGATCCATGTGGTTTCATTGTCCTGCGCATAGGCATTGTTATTGCCGCCCTGGCTATGGCCCAGCTCATCGCCTGCCAGCAGCATCGGCACCCCTTGCGCCAGCATCAAAGTGGCCAAGAGGTTGCGCTTGCGCAGATCGCGCGCCGCGCACACGGCCTTGTCCTCACTCGGTCCTTCCACCCCCATATTGTCGGAATGGTTGTCATGGTGGCCGTCGCGGTTTTCCTCGCCATTGGCGAAGTTGCGCTTCAGGGTGAAGCTGACCACATCCTCCAGATTGAACCCGTCATGTGCGGTGATGAAATTGACCGAAGACGTCGCCGCCCGCCCGTGATGATCGAACCGCTCGGCACTGCCAAGCAAGCGCTTGGCAAGGTCCGGGGCCATCCCGGGATCGCCCTTCCACCAGCGCCGCACGCCATCGCGGAACTTGTCGTTCCATTCCATGAACGGGTGC
>PNND01000087.1 GCA_013824045.1 Rhodobacter sp.
CCAAACTGCGCGATGGCGACATCATCCGTCTGGATGCCGATGCCGGCACGCTGACCGTCCTCGCCCCGGATTTCGACAGCCGCACCCCCATCACCGTTGACCTCTCTGCCAATGAATTCGGCATCGGGCGCGAGCTTTTTGCCGCCTTCCGCCGCCATGTCGGCCCCGCCGAAACCGGTGGCGCGGTCGTCGTCTGACCGCCTCCCGTTTTCTTCTCTGTTGAAATATCCTGCGGGGGTCCGGGGGTGCAAAACCCCCGGGTCTCTCCGCCAGAACCGAGGCTTCCTTCATGACCCCCGCCGAACAATCCGCCGCCGCCCTCAAGGTCTGCCAGCTTGCCCCCGTCGTCCCTGTCCTTGTGATCGACGATCTCGCCCATGCCGCGCCGCTCGCCCGCGCGCTGGTCGCTGGTGGCCTGCCCGCGCTGGAGGTCACGCTGCGCACGCCCGTCGCCCTTGATGCGATCCGCGCAATGGCCGATGTCGAAGGCGGCACCGTTGGCGCAGGCACATTGCTGACGCCCGCCGATGTAAAGGCCGCCAAAAAGGCCGGCGCCACCTTCGGCGTCTCGCCCGGTGCCACCGATGCGCTGATCAAGGCCTGCGAGGATGAAGGTCTGCCCCTTCTGCCCGGTGCCGTCACCGCAACGGAAATCATGCTGCTCCTCGAACGCGGCTATACGGTGCAGAAATTCTTTCCCGCCGAACAGTCGGGCGGTGCGGCTTTCCTCAAATCCATCGGCTCGCCCATCCCGCAGGTGAAATTCTGCCCCACCGGCGGGATCAGCCTCAAGAACGCGTCCGATTACCTGTCGCTGAAAAACATCCTCTGCGTCGGCGGCTCATGGGTCGCCCCGAAAGAGGCGATGGTTGCAGGCGATTGGGCGGCCATCACCCGTCTGGCCGCCGAGGCCTGCTCCCTGCGGGCCTGACCGCAGGCTTGCCCGACTCTCTCCCAAGGCGCATGGTGATCTGACCGCGCACGGGGGAGGGAAGGCATTGACCGGACCCAGCATCCAGACCTGCCTCTGGTTCGATGATCAGGCCGAAGAGGCGGCGTCGTGCTATGTCACGCTGCTGCCGGGGTCCAAGATCATCCAGACCTTTCTCCACCGCGGGGCCGAGGGGGTGTTCCTCGTCCATCTCTCGCTCCTCGGTCAACGCTACAGCTTCCTCAACGGTGGCGCATCCTACCGCCTGACCCCCGCCGCCTCGATCGAAGTGCATCTGGATACCCAGTCCGAGGTCGATCTCCTCTGGCACGCCCTTCTGCAAGGGGGCACCGCCCAGCGCTGCGGCTGGCTGGTGGATCG
>PNND01000273.1 GCA_013824045.1 Rhodobacter sp.
CGCCCGCGACAGCAACTCCGCCTCGGCCTCCATGCCGCCGCCCTTCTTGTCCTCGACCTCGGTCTCGAACATCGGGCCAAGCGCCAATGGCTTGCCTGTGCGGTTGAACCGCATGTGGTAATCCTCAAAGATCGCCCGCTCGGGCTGATCCGCCCGGATGCGTCCTACAGCGCAGACATGCACCCGCACGGGTTACGCCCCGCGATGGGCGCTTCCCGGAAGCCACATCTTTTCAAGCTGATAGAACTCGCGCACCTCGGGCCGAAAGACATGGACGATCACATCGCCCGCATCGATCAGCACCCAGTCGCCGGTTTCCTTGCCCTCGATCTTGCTGATGATCCGCAGATCCTGCTTCAGCCGATCGACCAGCTTTTCGGAAATCGCCGCCACCTGACGCGACGACCGGCCCGAACAGATGACCATGTAATCGGCCACATCCGACCGCCCGCGCAGATCGATCTGCACGATATCCTCGGCCTTGTCGTCATCGACGGATTTCATCACTGCCGCCAGAACGTCTTCCGAAGAAAAGGTTCCCGCATTCGCCGTGGCGGTCGCCGTCATGCGCGCCGCCCTCGGCCCGACCGGCAGCCCGGTCGTTGGGTCTGAATGAGACAGGACATCGTCCTCCCGAAATTGCGCGCCGCATCGCCCCGGCGCGGGGCTTGCCCAGCAAGGTAACATCGCCTGACCCGACTCTCAACGCCAAGCGAAGCGCGCGCGATATCCCCCGGCAGCAAAAAGCGCAAGGGCAACCGTCACCGGAGCACGAAACCAACCTCATTCCGGCGCTTCCACGGCAGGGTGAAGGGCGAGTCGTAGAACAGGAACTGCGGCGGTTCTTCCACCGCCAGCCCGCGCTGCGCCACCCAGTCCCGCAACTCGGCACTGCGCGCCTCAAGCGCCGAAGTTGTCGGAATACCGGAAAATTCCAGAACAACCATGCGCTTGGCGGGGTTGGTCACAAGCCGGATGCGCTGGTCCTTGGGGCGCGGCAGGGTCTCCATCGTGAATTCCGACGGCATCGAAAACTGCACCACCCATGTCGATCCCGCCCCGCTTTGCGCCACTGGCGTGGTCATGGCGATCTTTTCCGATTGGGCCACCGGCGTGGTCATCGCGACCTTGGCCTTGGCCTCGTTCCCGCCAAAGATATAGGCCGCCAGCACCCGGAATCCCGTGCCAACCGCCGCATCCCGGCTGCCCTCTACCGTCACCTCTGCGGCCAGATGGGGTGGGTAGGCCCGGACTTCCACCGCGCCATCGCTGTCCTCAACCACATAGGCCGGGGTTTCAGTGCCCTT
>PNND01000301.1 GCA_013824045.1 Rhodobacter sp.
CCGATCTCGGCCACCGGCTGCGCGAAGACCGCCCCGGTCGTAACGACATGAATGCCGCGCCGGAACACCTCATCATAGGGCATATTGTTGAGAAGGTTGGATTCCACATTGAAGATGCAGCGTAACGAAGACAACCGCGCCAGCAGCGCCATATCCATCGGCGGCTGCCCGATGATATAGCGCGCCTCCGCCAGCACATCATCAGACAGGCCGGGCAGACCCTCATCCGTCGTCTCGACAATCCGATACCGCGCCCGCAAGTCGGCCAAACGATCCGGCGCAAAGATCAGCGGCAGCGTGCGCGGCAGCGGGCAGGACAGGATCAGCGGGCGGGTATCGGTCATGACAGGTCTCCTATTGCCCCGAACGCTATGCCGCCCCCACCCGCAGGGCAAGCGTCGAGCGGTGATCCGATCGCGCGGCTGCGCCGCATTCCTTTTGTCTCGCCTCCCGCGCATCCGCGCGTCCGGCTTGGCTGATGGGGGCCCTGCCCGTCAGCCATCGGGTCTTGAAACGATGGCGAACCGATGACTGACCCACCGGGGTATTTGAGCCAAGATGAAACCCGCCACCCTGTCTCCTTCATCTTGGCAAAAATACCCTCAGGGGGTGAATTGGACCGCAGAGCGGGCCAAGAGGGGGATGAAAGCCCCCTGCGCCCGAGCCGGACGCGCGCAGGCGCGGGAGGCGAGACAAAAGCCTTGCGGCGCAGCCGCGCGATCAGATCACCGCCCTTCCCGCCGCGCCGCGTTTGGGGTATGGCGCGGACATGACCCAGAACCCGCCGAACCTCCGCCCCGACCTTGCCCGTGCCAGCGTTCCAGACGAACGCCGCGCGGGCCAGCCCACCATCGGCATGGTCTCGCTCGGCTGCCCCAAGGCGCTGGTCGACAGCGAACGCATCCTCACCCGCCTCCGGGCCGAAGGCTATGCCATCAGCCCCGATTACACGGGGGCCGATGCGGTCATCGTCAACACCTGCGGGTTCCTCGATTCCGCCCGCGCCGAAAGCCTGGATGCCATCGGCGAGGCGCTCAAGGAAAACGGCCGTGTCATCGTGACCGGCTGCCTTGGGGCAGAGCCCGAATACATCACCGGCGCGCATCCCAAGGTTCTGGCCGTCACCGGCCCGCATCAATATGAACAGGTGCTGGATGCCGTCCATCTGGCTGTCCCGCCGCAGCCCGACCCGTTCATCGATCTTCTGCCCGCCACCGGCGTCAGCCTGACCCCGCGCCATTACAGCTATTTGAAGATTTCCGAAGGCTGTAACCACAAGTGCAAGTTCTGCATCAT
>PNND01000437.1 GCA_013824045.1 Rhodobacter sp.
TGTCTTGCGCAGAGGGCGGGTGGCTGGCCCCCGGGGCGATGGTGGTGTGGGAAGAGGGGGCGGCCCCGGTGATCCCGCAAGGCTTTGAAATGCTGGATCAAAGGCGCTATGGCGATACCCTTGTCACGATGCTGCGGGCGCCGGAATGACCCCTGCTGCGGTGATCTTTGATTGCGACGGCGTGGTGGTGGACAGCGAGCATCCGACGCTGGTGATGGTGCGCGATGACCTTGAACGCTATGGGCTTTGCCTGACGATCGAGGATCTGGAGCGCGACTATATCGGTGGCACGGTGGAGACGGTGGCGGCCAAGGCGCGGGCCAATGGCGCGCGGTTGCCAGAGGGGTGGGTCGCCGATTTCTATGACCGGATGTATGCGATGCTGCGGGCATCGGTGCCGCTGGTGCCCGGTGTGGTGGGGGTGCTGGATGCCCTTGATTTTGCAGGGATTCCCTATGCCATGGGATCGAACGGCACGCCCGAGAAGATGCAGATCACGCTGGGCCAGCACGGGCTGGTGGAGCGGTTCCGGGGGCATCTTTATTCCGGGCAGGCGCTGGGGCGGCCCAAGCCCGCGCCGGACCTTTACCTGCATGCGGCGGGGCGGTTGGGGGTTTCCCCGGCGGATTGCGTGGTGATCGAGGACAGCGCGGCGGGCGCGCGGGCGGCGCGGCTGGCTGGGATGCGTTGTTTCGGCTATGCGCCGAAGGGCGGGCATCCGGGGTTGGTGTCGGAGGGGGCGGTGTTGTTTAACGACATGGCGGATTTGCCTGCGCTGCTGGGGGTTTAGGCGAAAAGGCCTGTGCAGACGGCCAGTGCAGCGCCCGGTGCAGACGGCTGTGCATACAAATTCCGGCAGAGTCCGGGTGGGGATCGTGGTTAAGGGTGCGGTGGTGCGAAGCGAAATCTGACGCAGATTTCGCGGCGATTTTTGATGCAAAAATCGGATTGCGCATGTGGTGCGCGAAGCGCGGCGGAACTTGTGCCAAATTCCGGTGCGATTTCTGCGTCAGAAATCGCTTCAGCGGAAGGTGGTCAGGATCGTGTCGAGCGGTTTCTTGCGTTTGGCCACGGCGGGGACGGTGGCATTCTCGGCGGGCCAGCCGACGGGCAGGATCATCACTGGCTTTTCGTGATCGGGGCGGCCAAGGAGCGGCCCTAGGAATTTCATCGGGTTGGGCGTGTGTTCGAGGCAGACGAGGCCTGCGTGATGCAGGGCGGCGATCAGGAAGCCGGTGGCGAGGCCGACGCTTTCGGGGACG
>PNND01000361.1 GCA_013824045.1 Rhodobacter sp.
GCCATCAACCCCTCGGCCAGATCGACAAAGGCCCCTGCCGCCACCATCGCCCGCCACTCCGCGATCACCTCGCGCGGATGGGCAGGCGCCAGCGACGCCACCACCCCATCCAGCCGCGCCACATCCGCCACCAGATCGGCATAGGCGCGCACCAGATAGGCCGCCCGCGCCCGGCGCGGGGCCTCAATGGAAATCCGCGGCGCCGTCACCATCGCACGCCACAGCTTCGGCGGCAGGCGGCACTCGCCCACCTTGGCGCTTTCGGCCTCCACCACCACCGGGCGGCTTGGGTCCAGCCGCGCCAAAGCCAGCGCCAACCGCCCCTCAAACGCCTTCTGGCTCGGCTGTTCTCCCATATGCCCGAACAGCGACCCGCGATGATTGGCCAACCCTTCCAGATCCACCACCTGCACCCCCCGCGCCGCCAGAAGCGCCAGCACTTCGGTCTTGGCCGTGCCGGTATTGCCGTCCAGCACAATCAGCCGATGCGCGAAGGGTTGGTCATAGAGCGCCTCCACCACCAGCCGACGCCAGCTCTTGTAGCCCCCCGCCACCACCTCCACGCGCCAACCGATCTGCGAAAGGATCGATGCGAAACTCCCCGACCGCTGCCCCCCGCGCCAGCAATAGACCAAGGGCTGCCACCCCCCCGGCTTGTCGGCCAGCGGCCCCTCCAGATGCGCAGCCGCATTCTTCGCCACCAGCGCCGCGCCCACCTTGCGCGCGGTGAAGGGGCTCACCTGCTTGTAGATCGTCCCCACCCGCGCCCGCTCGTCATCATCCAGCACTGGAAGCGATATCGCGCCGGGGATATGGTCCTCGGCCCATTCCGCAGGCGCGCGCACGTCGATGATGTCATCAAAGCGCAGCGCCAGCACATCGGCCAGACTGTCCAGCTTAACCACCATCAGAAGCCCGCCTCACAGGCCGCAACCAGCGCCGCCAGCATCGCCTCGCAGCGCGCCATCTGCTCCACGCTCACAAACTCATCCGGCTTGTGCCCCTGCGCCATCGATCCAGGGCCGCAGATCACCGTGGGCACCCCCAGCCGCGCGTCGAACAACCCGCCCTCGGTCCCAAAAGCCACCTTGATCGTGCCATTCGCCCCGGTCAGGCCCTTCACGAAATTCACCACCTCCGCATCTGAAGGCGTCCCCAGCCCCGGATAATCCCACAGCCGCTCGATCCGGATCTCGGCTTCCGGAAACTCTGCCCGCAAGGGTGCCACCACAGCCTCGCACCCCGCGCGAACCTCCTCG
>PNND01000292.1 GCA_013824045.1 Rhodobacter sp.
AGATCCGCGGCTGCGTGAGGTGCAGATCGGGCTGATCGGTGCGCCCTGGGACGGGGGTACGACGAACCGCCCCGGCCCGCGCCATGGGCCGCGGCAGTTGCGCGATCTGTCGACCATGATCCGGGCGCAGAATGGCGCGACATGGGTGGCGCCGTTTGAATTGGCGCGCTGTGCCGATCTGGGGGATGTGGCACCCAATCCCGGCGATCTGATGGACTCGCTGGCGCGGATGGAGGCGTTTTATGACCGCGTGGTGGCGGCGGGCATTCTGCCGCTGACGGGCGGCGGGGATCATCTGTGTTCCTTGCCCATCCTGCGGGCGGTGGCGAAGGGGCGACCGGTGGGGATGATCCAGTTCGACAGCCATACTGATCTGAATGACGTCTATTTCGGGACCAGCCGCTACAATCACGGCACGCCCTTCCGCCGCGCGGTGGAGGAGGGGCTGATCGACCCGAAGCGATATGTGCTGATCGGCATTCGCGGCACGGCCTATGGGCGCGAGGATTGGGATTTCGCCGCCGCCAATGGCATCCGGATCATCCCCATCGGTGAGTTCCATCGGCGGGGAGTGGAGGATGTGATGGCCGAGGCGCGGGAGATCGTGGGGGCGGGGGATACCTATATCACCTATGACATCGATTTCGTGGACCCGACCTTTGCCCCTGGCACTGGCACGCCCGAGGTGGGTGGGCCGAACAGTTGGCAGGCGCTGGAGGTGGTGCGGGGCTTGCGCGGGGTGAATGTGGTGGGGGCCGATCTGGTGGAGGTCAGCCCGCCCTTCGATCCGTCTGGCGGGACGGCCTGGCTGGGCATTTCGATCATGTTCGAGTTGCTGTGCGTGATGGCCGAAGGGATCAGGGGGTAGGGGGCCTTGCCCCCCGCGCCGCCGGGGGCGGCGCGTCCCCTAGGGTATTTGAAACCAAGATGAAGATGATGAGGGCAGGGATGGATGTCGATCTGATCGTGACCAATGCGAAGGTTCTGACGATGGATCCGGGGCGGCCGAGGGCGGTGGCGGTGGCCGTGCGCGCGGGCCGGATCGCGGCGGTGGGGGGCGCAGAGGTGGCGGCGCTGGCCGGGCCTGCGACCCGGGTGATCGATGCGGGCGGACGGACGCTGTTGCCGGGGTTCGTGGAGAGCCATTTGCATCTGGTGCTGGGGGGCGCGGAACTGGCGCAATTGCAGATTGGCGGCGTGATGGGGTTTGACGCGCTGAAGGCGGCCTTCCTCGACTATGCGGCGCGGAACCCGGACC
>PNND01000045.1 GCA_013824045.1 Rhodobacter sp.
CGCTTCTGGCGATAGGGGCCGCTACTTGAACTGCTTGGCCAGCTTCAGACCCTGGCCCTGATAGTTCGACTTGATGGCCTGCCCATACAGTGTATCAGGCCGTTCCGACATCCGTTCATAGACAAGCCGGCCCACCACCTGACCGTGCTCAAGTACGAAGGGCGCTTCGTGGCATCGCACTTCCAGCACGCCGCGCGACCCGGCACCGCCCGCATCGGCATGGCCGAAACCGGGGTCGAAGAAGCCCGCATAGTGCACCCGGAATTCCCCCACCATCGCCAGATAGGGTGCCATCTCGGCGGCATAATCGGGGGGAATTGTCACCGCTTCGCGGCTGACCAGAATGTAGAAAGCCCCCGGATCCAGGATGATCCGCCCCTCGGCCGTGTGGATTTCTTCCCAGAAATCTGCCGCGGGATAGTGGCCGATGCGGTCCAGATCGACCACGCCTGTATGGGGTTTTGCCCGGAAACCCACCAGATCGCCCGTTGCGGGGCGCAGATCGACGGAGAAGCCCAATCCTTCGGAAATCACCGCCTGACCTGACACAAGGGGCTCTTGCGCATGCAGCAGAGCCAGTTCGGCATCATCCAGCACAGCCTGACCCGCACGGAAACGGATCTGGTTCAACCGCATGCCGGGCCGCACCAGAACGGAAAAACTTTTCGGGCATACTTCGGCATAGAGAGGGCCTGTGTAGCCTTCGGGGATTCGGTCGAATTCGCTGCCGCCGTCCGTGATCGTTCTGGTCAGCAGATCCAGCCGCCCAGTGGAACTCTTCGCATTCGCCACCGCCGTTACCCCGGCAGGCAAGGCGAGGCTTTCCATCAGGGGAAGGACGTAGACGCAGCCCTTTTCAAGCACTGCTCCGGCGGTCAGATCGACCCGGTGCATTTCAAACTCTGCCAGGCGATCTGCTACCTTCCGCCCCTGACCGGCAAGAAAAGAGGCACGGACCCGATAGGCCACATTGCCCAACCGAAGGTCGAGGCTGGCCGGCTGAATCTGCGCATCCGTGATCGGCAGGCTGGCGGAAATCGCCCCGTCCGAAATCAGCGCGCGCAGCACCTGTGAGGGAAGAACACCCTTCGCCATCATGTCGCGATCCCTTGGCCAAGTGCTGAAACGGAACCGCCCGCACTGCCGTTGGGCAGGCGGGCGGTTTCGGTGTTGGTCGGGCCGGTGAGATTCGAACTCACGACCTTCCGCCCCCCAGACGGACGCGCTAACCAGGCTGCGCCACGGCCCGACA
>PNND01000432.1 GCA_013824045.1 Rhodobacter sp.
CCCTTCAACAAGGTAGATGCGGCGTTCCTGCAGGCCTTTGCCCCGAAGGCGGTGATCTTTTCGGGGGGGCCGGCTTCAGTATTCACCGAAGGCGCACCGATGCCGCCTGCAGGCGTGTTCGACATGGGCGTGCCGATCCTCGGCATCTGCTATGGCCAGCAGGTGATGATGCATTGTCTGGGCGGGAAGGTAGAACGTGGGCATGGCACAGCCGAATTCGGGCGGGCCTATGTGACCCCGTCGCCCGTGACGCATCCGATCCTGTCGGGCTGGTTTGATACCGAAGATGGAGCGGGCGGGCGCGAGCAGGTCTGGATGTCGCATGGCGACCATGTTTCGGAAATTGCGCCGGGGTTTCAGGTGCTGGGCACATCCCCGAACGCGCCTTTTGCGATCACCGCGAACCCTGAGCGGCATTTCTACGCCGTGCAGTTCCACCCGGAAGTGCATCACACGCCAAAGGGGGCCAAGCTTTACGAAAACTTTGTCCGCCTTGCAGGGTTCAAGGGCGACTGGACGATGGGCGCCTATCGCGAAGAGGCGATCCGCAAGATCCGTGAACAGGTGGGCGATCAGCAGGTGATCTGCGGCCTGTCGGGCGGGGTCGATTCCTCGGTCGCCGCCGTGTTGATCCATGAGGCGATCGGCGATCAGCTGACCTGCGTTTTCGTGGACCATGGCCTGCTGAGGTTGGGTGAGGCGGAACAGGTCGTGTCGATGTTCCGTGACACCTACAACATTCCGCTGATCCATGCCGATGAGTCCGACCTGTTCCTTGGCGCGCTGGAAGGCGTGTCGGACCCCGAGGTCAAGCGCAAGACCATCGGGCGGCTGTTCATCGACGTGTTCCAGAAGCACGCCACCGCCGTGGGCGGGGCGACGTTCCTTGCCCAAGGCACGCTTTACCCGGATGTGATCGAGAGCGTGTCCTTCAGCGGCGGCCCGTCGGTCACCATCAAGTCGCACCACAATGTCGGTGGCTTGCCGGAAAAGATGGGGATGAAGCTTGTCGAACCGCTGCGCGAGCTGTTCAAGGATGAGGTCCGGGCGCTGGGCCGTGAGTTGGGATTGCCGACAAGTTTCATCGGCCGCCACCCCTTCCCCGGCCCCGGTCTGGCCATCCGCTGCCCCGGCGAGATCACGCGCGAAAAGCTGGATATCCTGCGGCAGGCGGATGCGGTCTATATCGACCAGATTCGCAAGCATGGCCTTTATGACGAAATCTGGCAGGCCTTTGCCGCCAT
>PNND01000357.1 GCA_013824045.1 Rhodobacter sp.
GCCCGCCATGGAACCAACGGGCGACTGGGGCGTTGTGTCCATTGAAGACCATCACTGGAGAGATTTCCATGAAACACACCATCCTGTTTGCGATCCTTGCGCTGGGGACAGCGGCCTGCGTTCCGGCGGATCAGGCGACTTTGGGCGGCGCAGCGACGGGCGCATTGCTGGGGGCTGCGGTGTCGGACTCCGATGACCGCGTCGAAGGTGCGATCATCGGCGCTGCCGTCGGCGGCGTTGCTGGCAATCTGATCGGCCGCGCGAACACGCCCAATGACTGCGTCTATCAAGACCGGAACGGCCGTCGCTACGTGGCGCGCTGCCCGTAAGACGGACGACACACAAGACTGCAGGCGCTCACCGTCACTTTGACGGCAGGGGCCGGGACAGGGGCAAAACACCCCTGTCCCGGCCCTTTTACTTGCCACAGTCACCTCGCGCGCCCCGCTCCACAACACAGGCCCTCGCCGGCGGACCTTATGCCTTCGCGAAGTGACGGGTTTTCCCGCCCGCCGAAGACTGGCACAAAGGCCCCCGATCCCGTTGCCGCAAGAAGGCCCCCGATGAAGATTGCCGCCGCTGCCTATCCGCTCGATTTCCACGCAGACTTTGCCGCCTATGAGGCAAAGCTGTCGCGCTGGGTGGCGGATGCCGCAGCACAAGGCGCCGATCTTCTGGTCTTTCCCGAATATGGGGCGATGGAACTCGCCTCTCTGGGCGGGGCCGAAGTGGCCGCCGATCTGGAGCGCGCGCTGGTCGAGGTCGCGAGCTGGCGCGATGTGGTGGATGCGCTGCATCTGCGGCTGGCGGCTTTTCACGGGGTGCATATCCTCGGCGCATCCGGCCCGGTCTACCCGGTCGCAGGCGCGCGCCCGGTAAACCGCGCGACGCTCTACGCGCCGACCGGCATCCTCGGCCATCAGGACAAGCAGATCATGACCCGGTTCGAGCGTGAAACATGGTTCGTCAACCCCGGCCAAGGCCTGCCGGTGTTCGACACCGCCCTCGGCCGCATCGGCATTCTCATCTGCTATGACAGCGAATTTCCCCTGCTGGCGCGGCGCTTGGCCGAGGCGGGGGCCGAGGTGATCCTTGTCCCGTCCTGCACCGACACGCTGGCAGGCTTCACCCGCGTGCGGGTGGGTGCCATGGCCCGCGCCTTGGAAAACCAGTGCATCACTGTTCATTCCCCCACTGTCGGAATGGCCGCATGGTGCCCGGCGGTGGATGAAAACGTGGG
>PNND01000511.1 GCA_013824045.1 Rhodobacter sp.
AACATCGTCAAGGCCGTGCTGGCGGCATCCGGGCAGGATGCAGCCGCGATGGCCGCCGAATAAGCGCAATTTCAGGGAGGGATTCAGATGCCAAAGGATACCGGGATCGGCGCCAGCTCGAAGCGGCGCGAAGATGTGCGCTTCCTATCAGGGCGTGGGAACTATACCGATGACTTGACGCTGCACGCGCAGACCTTTGCGGTCTTTGTGCGGTCGAACGTGGCGCATGGGCGGATCAAGAAGATCGACACCAGCACGGCTGCCGCGATGCCGGGCGTTCTGGCGATCTTCACTGGCGAGGATTTCAAGGATGTGGGCGGCAACCCGGCGGGTTGGCTGATCAACAGCCGCGATGGCACGCCGATGCGCGAACCCAAGCGCCCGGTGCTGGCGCATGGCAAGGTGCGCCATGTGGGTGACGCCTATGCCGCCGTGATTGCCGAGACCTACAATCAGGCCAAGGACGCCGCGCAGCAACTGGCCGATGACAGCGATATCGAGGAACTTCCTGCCATCGTCGACATGAAGAAGGCGGTCGCCGATGCGTCGAACCGCGTGCATGACGAGATTCCCGACAACCTGTGTTTCGACTGGGGCTGGATCGAGGACAACCGCGCGGCCGTAGACGCGGCCTTCAAGTCCGCGCCGCACATCACCACGCTGGAACTGGTGAACAACCGGCTGGTGCCCAATGCGATGGAACCCCGGTCATCCATCGGCGAATACTACCCCGGCACGGGCGATTACAAGCTGACCACCACCAGCCAGAACCCGCACCTCACACGGCTTCTGGTATCGGCTTTTGTTCTGGGCATTCCGGAAAACAAGCTGACCGTGGTTGCCCCCGATGTGGGCGGTGGGTTCGGGTCCAAGATCTATCACTACGGCGAAGAGGCGCTGGTTCTGGCCGCTTCGCGCAAGCTGGGCCGCCCAGTGCGCTGGACGGCGGAACGGTCGGAAAGCTTCCTGACCGATGCGCATGGCCGCGACCATGTGACCAAGATCGAGATGGCCAGCACCAAGGATGGTGAGATTCTGGCGATCCGCACGGAAACGCTGGCGAATGTGGGGGCGTATCTGTCGAACTTCTCGACCGCGACGCCCACCTTCCTGCATGGCACGCTGATGGCCGGCCCCTATAAGGTGCCGCATGTCTATGTGAACGTGAAGACGGTCTTCACCAACACCGCGCCGGTGGATGCCTATCGTGGCGCAGGCCG
>PNND01000096.1 GCA_013824045.1 Rhodobacter sp.
AGCATCAGACAGCAGCTAGGCAGCAGAGCGATGGACCGAACGGTTCTGATTCCGAAGGAAAGCCTTGATGCCGATACTGACCCCGTTTGCCGAAGTGGCCCTGCTGCTGGTGATGGCCGCCGGAATCGGGCTGATCGGCACGCTGGCGCGCCAGCCCCTGATCGTCAGCTTCATCGCGGTCGGGCTGATTGCGGGGCCGTCGGCGCTGGATGTCGTGCGGTCGGATGCGCAGATCGACCTCCTGTCAGAGCTTGGCATTGCGGTGCTGCTGTTTCTGGTCGGCATCAAGCTGGACGTGAAACTGATCCGGTCGCTGGGCGTGGTGTCGGTGATGACAGGGCTTGGGCAGGTCATCTTTACCGCGTTCTTTGGCTATCTGATCGGTCTGGCGCTGGGGCTTGGTCACATCACCAGCCTTTACGTCGCGGTGGCGCTGACGTTTTCCTCGACCATCATCATCGTCAAGCTTTTGTCCGACAAGCGTGAGATCGACGCACTGCATGGCCAGATCGCGCTGGGGTTTCTGATCGTGCAGGACCTTGTCGTGGTGCTGGCAATGATCGTGCTGTCGGCCATCGGCATCGGTGCGGCCGATGCCGGGCATGGCGGTGGGTCGGTGGCGATGGTGCTGGCCTCCGGGCTGGCACTGGTGGCGGCGGTGGTCTTGTTCGTGCGCTACGCCGCCGATCCCCTGACCGAACGGCTGGCCCGCGCGCCCGAACTTCTAGTGATCTTCGCCATCGCCCTGGCCGCGATGTTTGCCGCTGTCGGCGATTTTGTCGGCTTGGGAAAGGAGGTGGGCGGCCTGATGGCGGGCGTGGCGCTGGCCTCTACCCCCTACCGCGAGACCATCGCCGCCCGGCTGGCGCCCCTGCGCGATTTCCTGCTTTTGTTCTTCTTCATCGCGCTTGGGGCCACGCTGGACCTGTCGCTTTTGGGTACGTATGTCACCGGGGCGATCCTGTTCTCGCTGTTCGTGCTGATCGGCAACCCGTTGATCGTGCTGGCGATCATGGGGGCGATGGGCTACCGCAAGCGCACCGGCTTTCTGGCCGGGCTGACGGTGGCGCAGATCAGCGAGTTCTCTTTGATCTTCGTCGCGATGGGCGTGTCGATCGGGCATGTGACTGAAGACGCGCTTGGCCTTGTCACCATGGTCGGCCTCGTAACCATCGCGGCCTCGACCTACATGATCACCTA
>PNND01000503.1 GCA_013824045.1 Rhodobacter sp.
TTGGTACGGGCACCGACATTGCGATCGAGGCGGCGGATGTCGTGCTGATGTCGGGCCGGTTGACCGGCGTGCCCGATGCCATCGCCCTCAGCCGGGCGACGATGGGCAATATCCGGCAGAACCTGTTCTGGGCCTTTGTCTATAACGCGGCCCTGATCCCGGTGGCGGCAGGGGCGCTTTATCCACCCTTTGGCATCCTTCTGTCGCCCGTCTTTGCAGCGGGGGCCATGGCCTTGTCCAGCGTGTTCGTGCTGGGCAATGCCCTGCGCCTGCGCCGCTTCCAGCCAACGCAAACCAACGGAGAAACGGCATGAACATCGGAGAAGCCGCCAAGCATTCGGGCGTTTCAGCCAAAATGATCCGCTACTATGAGCAGACTGGCTTGATCCCTTCAGCTGGGCGCACCCCATCGGGCTACCGCACCTATACCGGCACCGATGTCCAGATGCTCCGCTTCATCCGCCGCGCCCGCGATCTGGGGTTTCAGGTTGAAGCAATTGGCGAACTTCTGGCCCTTTGGCGGGACCGCAGCCGCCACAGCGCGGACGTCAAGCAGCTGGCACAGGCCCAGATCGCTGGACTGCGCCGCAAGATCGTGGAGATGGAAAGCATGGTCGCCACGCTTGACCATCTGGCGCAGGGTTGTTCCGGCGATGATCGGCCCGATTGCCCGATCCTTGCCGATCTGGAGGGGGAGGCATCACTCGTTGCTCCCGCCTGCCACAGCGGGCCGGGCTTCAATCGAGAACCGCGACGTCCCAGCCACTTGCCTTTCAGTGGCAGCGGGCCAAACTTCCTTTCAAATCCGATGAATTCGCTGGAGAGATCCAATGACCCTCACTCGTCGCCATGTCCTGTCCGCGGCCGCCAGTCTGATCAGCCTCGGCATTCTTCCAGGCCGGACCTTTGCCCAAGACTTGGAGACGATCGAAGTCTTCAAGACGGCCACCTGTGGATGCTGTCACGATTGGATCGCGCATCTGCAAGACGCAGGCTTTGCCGTCTCGGCCCAGGATCTGGAGTATGACGCACTCGCCGACCTGAAGCAGACGGCGGGGGTGCCAGAGGGCCTTGTGTCCTGCCACACCGGCCGGATCGCTGGCTATGTCATCGAGGGCCATGTCCCCGCCGCCGACATCAGCCGACTGCTGGTCGAAAGGCCCGACGCCATTGGTCTGTCGGTCCCAGGCATGCCC
>PNND01000161.1 GCA_013824045.1 Rhodobacter sp.
TCGATGCCGCAGGGCGGGATGGACGCGCTGATGGGCGATCCGCTGGCGGTTTATGCCTATCAGTACGATCTGGCCTGCAACGGCTATGAGCTGATTTCGGGCGGCATCCGCAACCACAAGCCGGAGATCATGTACAAGGCCTTTGAACTGGCGGGCTATCCGAACAGCGAAGTGGACAAGCGGTTCGGGGGCATGGTGAAGGCGTTCAAATACGGGGCGCCGCCGCATGGCGGCTGTGCCATGGGGATCGACCGGGCGGTGATGCTGCTGGCGGATGAGAGCAACATCCGCGAGGTGATCATGTTCCCGATGAACCAGCGGGCGGAAGACCTGCTGATGGGTGCGCCGAGCGAGCCGATGAACGAGCAGCTGCGCGAGTTGCGCCTGCGCGTGGTGCCGAAGGATCAGTGAGGCAGGGGGGGCGCGGCGGCGCCCCTTTTGCTTTGGCGGGTGGCCCCCCGATGAGGGGGAAAAGGCTTGTGGACGCCCCCCTCGCCAAGCCGGGGTTTCCCTGCCAGTCTGGCGGCCTTCGCTGAGGTGATCCATGTTGCCCCATCCGCCGCTTTACACCGCATCGGTCCCCGTGTTCCGGCATTATCTGGAGCGGGTGTCCGCCATGGCGGATCGGGCGGGGCCGGAGGCGATGGAGGCGCGGATTGCCGATGCCTTTCCCGCGCGGCAGCAATTCGCCACAGCGGCGGGGTTTGCGTTGCGGGTGGCCTGCCCGCTGGCCGGGCGCGAGGTGCCCGATCTGCCCAAGGCGCTGGGGCCAAGGCTGGCGGTGGCGCGGGCGATGCTGGGGGCGATGGGGCCTGCCGCGTTTGAGGGCGCAGAGGCGCGGGTGATCCGGCATAAGGCGGGCGAGGCCTGGCTGGAGCAGGATGGGGCGACGTTCCTGCACCTCTATGGGATGCCCAACTTCCTGTTCCACCTGACCATGGGCTATGCCGCGCTGCGGGGGGCGGGGGTGGCTTTGGGCAAGGCGGATTTCGACGGCTTCCATGCCTATCCGCCGGGATTTGCGTTCTGATCTTGTGGTCGGCACGGGCGGCGGGGCAAGGTGCGGGTGGAATGCGGCGGAGGCGGGGATGACGGTCGTGACCGGATGGCAGGCGGCAGAGCGGCCGGGCGATGCGCCGATGGAAGGGCGCTATGCGCGGCTGGAGCGGCTGGATGCCGATGCCCATGCGGCGG
>PNND01000280.1 GCA_013824045.1 Rhodobacter sp.
GGACGCGGAGGGCGAGGTGGTGCTGATCGGTCCGGGTCATGATGTCCCGCTGGGGGGGAGGCTTTTCTGAATGAAACTCTTGATCACACGGCGGATGCCCGCGCGGGTGCTGGCCGCCGCCAAGGCGCGCTTTGACGTCACCCTACGCGAGGAAGAGGCGCGGGTTCTGACCCCCGATGAACTGCGCGCCGCGCTGCGCGACTTTGATGTCGTGATGCCCACGCTGGGCGACCGCTTTCAGGCCGATGTCTTTGCCGATGTCCCAAGCCCCCGCTGCAGGCTGCTGGCGAATTTCGGGGTGGGCTACAACCATATCGACGTGGAGGCTGCCAAGGCCGCAGGTGTGGCGGTGACGAACACCCCCGGCGCGGTGACCGACGCCACGGCGGATATTGCGCTGTCGCTGATCCTGATGACGGCACGGCGGCTGGGCGAGGGCGAGCGGATCCTGCGCGCGGGCAATTGGGTGGGCTGGGGGCCGACGCAGATGCTAGGCACCCATGTCAGCGGCAAATCGGTAGGGATCATCGGCATGGGCCGCATCGGCAAAGCCATCGCGCGGCGCTGTCAGGCGGGCTTCGGGATGGAGGTGGTGTTCCACAACCGCTCCCCCATCGCAGATGCCGGTGTTCCCGCACGGCAAGTGGGGATGGAAGAGGCGATGGCGCAGGATTTCGTCGTCGTCGCCGTGCCGGGGGGCAAGGCCACCCATCACCTGATCAATGCGGCCGCCTTTGCCGCGATGAAACCCACGGGCATCTTCATCAACATCGCACGCGGCGATGTGGTGGACGAATCCGCGCTGATCGCGGCGCTGGCCGCGGGGCGCATCGCGGGGGCGGGCCTCGATGTCTATGAGTTCGAACCGCAGGTTCCCGCCGCTCTGATAGCGATGGAGAATGTGACCCTGCTGCCCCATCTGGGCACGGCGGCGCTGGAAGTGCGCGAGAATATGGGGATGATGGCGGTGGAGAACCTCATCGCCCATCTCGATGGGCGAGACCTGCCAAACCGCGTGGGGTGAGCATGGCCGCAGGCCACAAAATTCTTCGAAGAATTTTGCCAAGAATTTTCGAAAATTCTTGGGCTGGCTGTGGCCAGCCATGATCCTGTCGCGCGGGCGGCGCTATGTCTTTGTCCATATCCCCAAGACCGGGGGCACCGCGCTGACGCTGGCGCTGGAAG
>PNND01000047.1 GCA_013824045.1 Rhodobacter sp.
TGCGACGGTTCATCGTGCAGCCCTCCCAGCACCGTTCTGACGCTGAGCAGCGCGGATGGGTCGTCGTGCATTGATCACCACCAGCAGCACCCGGGCGTCCTCGCGCTCGGTCGCCGTGTCGCCATGGGTGACAAGGACGTTGCAGGCGAGCCGGATCAGGTGGTCGGTGTGATGGGCGACATCGGCGATGACGGCGCGGGCCTCGGCGAGGCGGTCCGCTGGCCAGTCGGATTTGCGGGGTTGAAGATGCATCATCGACGCCCTCCGGCACGACGACGGCGCGGGGCGGACTGCTCTTGCTCCTCCAGCCATTCCTCAACGGCGGCGCGACGGTAGTAGACCTTCCGCCCGGCGCGAATACAGGTCGGGCCGGTGCGCTGGGCCTCCCAGCGACGCAGCGTGTCAACCGACAGGCCGAGTTCCACGGCGAGATCAAGGCGGCTGATCCAGCCGACCATGAGAGTTCGAGGCTTGTCCTTCGGGTCTGGCATCGATCCGAGATGCGGCATTTGGGTCTCCCTGTTCGGGCCCCGTGACTGGTCGTGTCGGGGGGCGGTTGCAGAGAGCAGTGAGCGCAGGGCCGAAGGGGTGGCGGCGAGGCGGAGACTGGCGGAAAGGCCAGCGCTATTGTGCCACCCCTTGTTTTGTTGGGTTTTCCGCGTGGGACGGTGTGGCGTGGGGCCGCGCAAGTCGTCCTGGCCCAAGGGTCAAACGGACGCCAAAGCTGCAAACACCTGCGAACACCCGGATTTACAGGTGATTGACCAGCATTGGCGGGCAAAGCGGGGGTGGCATCCGGCACGGGCACCCCTGCCACCCATTGATTTGATTGAAGATTTACAAATCTGGCATGGTTCGCAGCGCCGATTCCAGCCTGGTGGACGCCATTTCTTGTGACGACGAGGCGGAACGGCATGATCTCATCCGCCGAAATTCGCCCCGCCCAGCGCTGAATCCTCAATGAAACAAGGGGTGGCGCAATGACGGCGACCTTTCCGCCACCCTGCGCCTTCCCGCCACCCGAGCTGCCATGCTTGCCTTGATAGTGCGGCGGAACCACGCCTCATGTCGGATGCAAGAAGGATCCAACGCATGCCCGAACGCATCAAGCTGACCGAAAAGGTGCTCCGCGAGGCCGTTCCCATCGTGGGGCGCGACTACCAGATCTTCGACACGGA
>PNND01000160.1 GCA_013824045.1 Rhodobacter sp.
AGCGGCTGGAACGACGAATTCGCTTTCGCCGAATGGGTTTACGAAGAAGGCCAGCGTGACGCGAACAAGCTGATCACGCATCTTCTGACACGGGGTGTCAGCGCAGATTTTGCCGTCAAGGTGGTGTCGATCGGCATGAACGGCATGTGGTATCCCACCCGCGCCGAGATGGAGGCCGCAGGCCTGATCACCACCCCGGCCCCCGCCAACTGACGCCGCCCGACCCACGGCGCGCGCCCTTCACACTTCGCTCACGATCATCAGCCAACCTTGGCGTCAGATCGCAGGGAAACCGAACATAAACCACCGATGGCGCGAAACGCGATTCCCGACAGGCGCCTAGGAAAGGAACTCTTCCCGCGCATACCCCTGAATGAACAGCAGCGCAGTCAGATCACCATGGTTGATCCGGATATCGCATTCCGCCGCCACCACAGGTTTGGCATGCAGCGCCACCCCGGCCCCCGCGCGTTTCAGCATTCCTAAATCATTCGCCCCGTCACCCACGGCCATCGCCTCGGCCTCGGAAATCCCCAGCCGGGCGGTGATTTCCACCAGCGCATCTACCTTGGCCTGCCGCCCCAGAATGGGCTCCGCTACTGTTCCGGACAATGAATTTCCATCTGAAATCAATTTATTGGCCCGGTTTTCATCAAACCCCAGCACCGCCGCGATCCGCGCGGTAAAGGCGGTAAACCCCCCCGACACAAGCGCCGCATAGGCCCCGTTCGCCCGCATCGTCGCCACCAATTCTCGCCCCCCGGGCATCAGCGTGATCCGATCCCGGATCACCCGGTCAATCACCGCCACCGGCAACCCTTTGAGCAACCCAACCCGCTCCCGCAGCGCACCCTCGAAATCCAACTCGCCATTCATTGCGGCCTTCGTAATCTCGGCCACCCGCGCGCCCACCCCGGCCTCATCGGCCAGTTCGTCGATGCATTCCTGCTCGATCATAGTGGAATCCATATCCGCCAGCAGCAGCCTCTTGCGCCGCCCCGCAGCCGGTTGCACCACCAGATCCACCCGCATTCCTTGCAGGCCTTCCCAAACCTCCCAGCGGTTCAACGGCATGGAATCCAAAGGAAATTCCGCCGCCACACCCGGTTCCAGCCAAATGGCATCCCCCCCGCCCCATGCGTTGCGAACGGCCTCAACAGTT
>PNND01000109.1 GCA_013824045.1 Rhodobacter sp.
GGGGAAGAAGATGTCCAAGAGCTTGGGCAACTTCTTTACGGTGCGGGATCTGCTGGATCAGGGGTATGCGGGCGAGGTGATCCGCATGGTCTATCTGGGGACGCATTACGGGCGGCCGATGGACTGGAGGGCGGAGAAGGCGGCGCAGGCGGAGGCCACGCTGCGGAAATGGCGCGGGATGGTGGCCGGCGTGGCACCGAGCGCGCCACGCGAAGCGGTGCTGGCGGCGCTTGCAGATGATCTGAACACGGCGGGGGCGATTGCGGAACTGCACGCGCTGGCCGGGGCAGGGGACACGGCGGGGCTTAAGGGATCGGCGGCGCTGTTGGGGTTGCTGGAGGACGGGATGGGCGATTGGGCCGAGGCGGGGGTTGATTTGGCCCCCTATGCGGCGCGTCTGGCGGCACTGCGGGAGGCGGCGATGGCGAGCAAGGATTTCGCGCCTGTCGATGCGATGAAGGCGGCGCTGCTTGCGGCGGGGGCGGAGGTGCGGATGTCGAAGGCGGGGGTTGAGGTCTTGCCCGGCCCCGGCTTTGACGCGGCCAAGCTGGAGGGGCTGTTGTGAGCGATTTTTCTGCGAAAAATCAGGGGGGCTGTCTGCCCCCCTCGGCGCTGCGCGCCTCACCCCCCGAGGATATTTTTGCAGAGAAGATGGGGCGGGGGTGGTGATGCGGGAACGGCTTTACTTGTTCGACACCACGCTGCGCGACGGGCAGCAGACGCAAGGGGTGCAGTTTTCCACCCCGGAGAAGCGGCAGATTGCCCTGGCCTTGGATTCGCTGGGGGTGGATTACATCGAGGGCGGCTGGCCGGGGGCGAACCCGACCGACAGCGATTTCTTTGCGGACCGGCCCGCGACGCGGGCGGTGATGACGGCCTTTGGGATGACCAAGCGCGTGGGGCGGTCGGCGGCGAATGACGATGTGCTGGCCGCCGTGCTGGATGCGGGGACGCCTGCGGTCTGTCTGGTGGGCAAGGCGCATCCGTTTCATGTGAAGACGGCGCTGGGATGCACGCTGGAGGAGAACCTTGAGGCGATCCGGGCGAGCGTTTCGCATTGCGTGGCCAAGGGACGCGAGGCGCTGCTGGATGCCGAGCATTTCTTTGACGGCTACCGCGCCGATCCCGGCTATGCGCTGGATTGTCT
>PNND01000455.1 GCA_013824045.1 Rhodobacter sp.
CGTCCTGTCGGGCGACCTCTGCTCCCTGCACGAAGGCGTGGACCGCCCCTGCATCGCTGTCCGCCTGAAGCTCGATGTCGAAGGGCAAAAGATCAGCCACCGCTTTGTGCGCGGCATGATGCGCTCAGCCGCCTCGCTTCATTACGGCGAGGTGCAGGACGCCGCCGATGGCCGCCCCAACGCCCGCACCGCCCCCCTGATGGACCGTGTGATCGCGCCCCTCTACGCCGCCTATCAGGTGGCAACCAAAGCCCGCCATCTGCGCCAGCCGCTGGATCTTGACCTGCCCGAACGCAAGATCGTGCTGTCCGAAGAAGGCAAGGTGCTGTCGGTCGCCTATCGCGACCGGTTCGATGCGCATAAGCTGATCGAGGAATTCATGATCCTCGCCAATGTCGCTGCGGCCGAGGAACTCACCCGTCTGAAACGCCCCCTCCTCTTCCGCGTCCACGAAGAACCCTCACCGGAGAAGCTCGACGCGCTTCGCGAAGTGGCCGAAGCCTCCGGCTTTACCCTTGCCAAGGGGCAGGTGCTCAAGACCGCCCACCTTAACCGCCTGCTCGCACAGGCGCAGGGCACAGAATTTGACGAACTGATGAACCTCACCACCCTGCGGTCGATGACGCAGGCCTACTACCACCCGCAGAACTTCGGCCATTTCGGCCTGTCGTTGCGGTCCTACGCCCATTTCACCTCGCCCATCCGCCGTTATTCCGATCTGATCGTTCACCGCGCCCTGATCTCTGGTCACAACTGGGGCGATGACGGGCTGTCTGCGCAGGATATCGAGGTGCTGGAGGAAACCGCCAAGCTCATCTCGGATGCCGAACGCCGCTCCATGATGGCCGAACGCGATACCAATGACCGCTACCTCGCCGCCTATCTGGCCGACCGCGTGGGCAACGAATTCACCGGCCGCATCTCTGGCGTGCAGCGCTTTGGCCTGTTCGTGAAGCTGGATGAAACCGGGGCCGATGGCCTGATCCCCATCCGCGACGTGGGGCGCGAGTTCTTTCATTACGACGATCAGACCCAAACCCTGCTGGGGGCAGATACCGGCCTGACGCTGGGCATCGGCCAACGCGTCACTGTGCGGCTGGCCGAGGCGATCCCCGTCACCGGCGGGCTGGTGCTA
>PNND01000284.1 GCA_013824045.1 Rhodobacter sp.
TGATCTGAGGGACGGGCATGTCGGAGTTCACCGATTACATGGGGCTTCTAACCACGGCGGAAACGCTTGGGGTTTTGGAACGCCAGTTGGTGGAGGCCGTAGGAAGTGCTGTGGTGCCGCTGTTCGAGTTGCCGGACCTGCCGGAGACCCGCGACGAGGCTGAAACGATGTGGGCGACATTGCCCAAACCGCAGTGGGTGATCCTGGGCACCGATGGCGAGATTGAGCAGTTGGGCAAGGCGGGAGCCGCCTTTCACCTGATGGTGGAGGAGGATTTCGCGAGCTGGTCCATGGTGCTTGTCTGCGGTGGGGCGCGTTGGAATTTCGGGTTCCTGGAGAGTGAGAACGTGTATCGCGAGGCAACGGTCCAGTATTCGGATACGGTGCTTTGGGATGCTACCGCCCATGCCGACCAGACGGCGCAGATGGCCGCTTGCCTGAACGTGGCGCCTGCGGCGCTGGAGACAACATTCACCGCCGACGGGGGGCAGGCCTTTTCTGCCCTGATCGGCGCGAGTTACCAACAGATGGAAGATCTGTCCTATCCCGGGCTTGCGCGCGGGACCGTGACCTTCGGTTATATTGACTGAGGCCGGGCCGGACAGAAAGCCAGTGAAAGAGCGTTGAGGAACCATGGCTGCATATGAATACGAAGTTCACGACTATGACGTGGTTGTCGTGGGGGCGGGCGGTGCCGGCCTGCGCGCGACGCTGGGCATGGCGGAACAGGGGCTGCGCACGGCCTGCGTGACGAAGGTGTTTCCGACGCGGTCGCATACGGTGGCGGCGCAGGGGGGGATTGCGGCGTCGCTGGGGAATATGGGACCCGACTCGTGGCAATGGCACATGTATGACACCGTGAAGGGGTCGGACTGGCTGGGCGATACGGATGCGATGGAGTATCTGGCGCGCGAGGCCCCCAAGGCAGTGTACGAGCTGGAACATTACGGCGTGCCGTTTTCCCGGACCGAAGAGGGCAAGATCTACCAGCGCCCCTTCGGCGGGCATACGACCGAGTTCGGGGAAGGCCCGCCGGTACAGCGCACCTGTGCGGCGGCCGACCGGACGGGGCACGCGATCCTGCACACGCTTTACGGTCAGTCCCTGAAGAACAATGCGGAGTTCTTCATTGAG
>PNND01000340.1 GCA_013824045.1 Rhodobacter sp.
GGGATGAGGTGCTGAATTCCAGTATCCGGGGCAGCTATCACATCTATGAAGGCGCGCGGAAAGCCGGGGTGGGGCGCATCATCTATGCCTCGTCCGTCCATGCCATCGGCTTTCACCGGCTGGAAGATCAGATAGATGCCAACAGCCCCCATCGCCCCGATGGCCTTTATGGCCTGTCGAAATGCTTTGTCGAAGATCTGGGCCGTCTCTACTGGGACAAGTTCGGGATCGAGACGGCCGCCCTGCGCATCTTCTCAAGCTTCCCGGAACCGGCGGATCGTCGGATGCTGTGGTCGTGGTTGTCGTTTGACGATTGCATCAGTCTGGTGACCGCCGCCCTGACCGCGCCGCGTGTGGGGTTCACTGTGTCCTTCGGCATGTCGGACAATGCCATGAAACCGGTCGACAACCGTTTGGCAGGTCATTTGGGCTATCACCCGCAGGACAGCACCGAACCCTTCCGCGCGGGCGTCGAGGCGCGCACCCCGACCCCCGATCCCAAGGCCCCCGCCGTGCAGCATCTGGGGGGCTGGTTCGTCGATCTGGGCCACCCGGATGATGAGGCGGCGAAGTGAAACCGCAGTTTGATGTGATCATCGTGCGCGGGGCGGTCATCGGGTCGTCGGTCGCCTATTTCCTGAAGGCCAACCCCGATTTCGAAGGCACGGTTCTGGTAGTGGAACGCGATCCCACCTTTCACTTCGCCTCCACCTCGCTCTCCTCCTCGTCGATCCGCACGACCGCCCTCTGAACACCATGACAGATCGCCCCCTCCGCCTGCCCTCGCTGAACGCATTGCGCGTCTTCCAAGCCGTCATGCAGCACCGCAGCTTTCGTGCGGCCGCGAATGAACTTCTGGTCTCGCCTCAGGCCGTGAGCCTTCAGATCAGGGGTCTGGAAGAGGCCCTTGGCGTGACCCTGTTCGAACGCAAGGGCCGCAGCATCGAACCCGGAGAACAGGCGATCCTGCTCGCGCATTTCGTGACTGCGGGCTTTGATGAAATCGGCGAAGGCATCCGGCGCGTCACGCGCAGCACCCAGCGCAACCGCATCAATGTGAATGCCAGCCCCTATTTCGCAACCCGCCACCTGCTGGACCGCCTCGCCCGGTTCCGCGACATC
>PNND01000042.1 GCA_013824045.1 Rhodobacter sp.
AAACGCCGCGCTTCGCGTTCGGCGATGCGGGTGAGGCGGTCCTGCGGGATGCCTGCGATCAGTTTTGCCGGTTTTGCCATTGGGAATGCCCCCCTTGCCGTTTCCCCGCTTATGGCGCGTAATTTGATCAAATGCAAATGGCGGATGGGCGCTTTGGTCCGTCGGTGGCGCGCGTGGTGGGCGGGTTTATGGGTATTTCTTCCAAGATGAAGCGGCGAAGGGCCGTCTTGTTCAGGAGGTCACGCGGATTTCGATGAGGCGGGGGCCGGTGTGGGGCGTGGCGAGGGCGGCGTGGAGCTCTGCCGGGTTTTCTGCAACCGTCTGGAAGGGCAGGTCGCAGGCGGCGGCGAAGGGGGCGAGGTTGAGGGGGGAGGGGGTGCAGCCGATGATTTCGGTCTGGGCGTCGCGCATCGCCTCGGCGATTTCGCGGTAGCTGGCGTTGTTCCAGACGAGGAAGGTGATGGGCAGCGCTTCATCCACCGCCACGCGCAGTTCGGCGGGGTCGAATTGCAACCCGCCATCACCGATGAGGCAAATCGTCGGGGTGCCGGGGCTGGCGATGGATGCGCCGATGGCGGCGCCGGGGCCGAAGCCGAGCGCGCCGAAGCCGGTGGCGGCGTTGAACCAGCCCCCCGGGCGGTCATGATCGTAGAAGAGATTGGCGGCATAGACGGGCTGGGTGCTGTCGCCCACGATCTGCGCGCCGGGGATGGCGGCGCGGATCGCCTCGACCATTGCCAGTTGGGCGGGCATGGAGGGGTGGAGGTGCGCGAGTTCGGCGCGGGCGTCCGTGCGGGCGCGGGCTGCGCGGGCGGGGCCGTCGGATTGCTTTTGCGCGAGATGGGGGAGCAGGGCTTTGATGCTGGCGGCCGTGTCGGCGGTGATGGTCAGGGCGGCGGGGTGGCGGGCGAGTTGATCGGGGCAGATGTCGATGCGGATCATTCCGGACAGGTCGGGGAAGCCGCCCCTGACATACATGTCGTAATCCGTTGGGCCGAGTTCTGTGCCAAAGGCGATGATCTGGTCTGAGGCCGCGATCAGGGCGCGGGGGGCATCGAGCGAGGGGGAGGCGGGCACGCCGAGGGGATGGGCGTGCAGCATGCCGCGCGCGTTGAC
>PNND01000341.1 GCA_013824045.1 Rhodobacter sp.
AAACTCACCACCGACAATGGCATCGTGGGTTACGGCGAATGCTATGCCTCCACTGTCGGCCCAAAGGCGATGAAGGCGGTGATCGAGGATGTGTTCGAGCGGCACATGCAGGGCGAAAACCCTGAAAACATCGAATTGATGTTCCGCCGCGCCTATTCCGCCGGCTTCACCCAGCGCCCCGATCCCACAGTGATGGGGGCCTTCTCAGGCCTTGAAATCGCCTGCTGGGATATTCTGGGCAAGGCCCGCAATCGCCCCGTCCATGCCCTGCTGGGCGGCAAGATGAACGACCGCATCCGCAGCTATACCTATCTCTACCCTGAGCCAGGCAAGGAGAGCGCCGAATTCTGGGTGGACCCGGACGCCGCCGCCGAGGCCGCGCTGCGCTTCGTGAGTATGGGCTTCACGGCAGTGAAATTCGATCCCGCCGGCCCCTACACGATCCGGGGCGGCCATGAACCGGCCATGTCCGACATCACCCGCTCCGTCGCCTTCTGCAAGGCCATTCGCGAAGCTGTGGGCGACCGCGCCGATCTGCTGTTCGGCACACATGGCCAGTTCACCACCCCCGGTGCCATCCGCATGGGGCGCGAGTTGGAACCCTACAACCCGCTCTGGTACGAAGAGCCAATCCCGCCGGACAACCTCTTGGAATTCGCCGAGGTGGCAAAGTCGGTCCGCGTGCCCCTCGCCACCGGCGAGCGCCTCACGACCAAGGCCGAATTCGGCACCCTCCTGCGCGCGGGCGGGGTCAAGATCCTGCAACCCGCCCTTGGCCGCGTCGGCGGCATATGGGAGGCGAAAAAGATCGCCGCCATGGCCGAAATCTTCAACGCCGAAATGGCCCCGCACCTCTATGCAGGCCCGGTGGAATGGGCGGCCAATGTGCATTTCGCCGCCTCCATCCCCAACCTGCTGATCGCGGAAACGATCGAGACGGGCGGGGCCTTCCATCTGAAATTGATCAAGAATTCGATCAAATGGGAAGACGGCTATATCATCCCCTCAGAAGCCCCCGGTCTGGGCATCGACTTCGACGAGGATGTCGCCCGCGCCCACCCCTTCACCGGCACCGGCCTGCATCTTCAGATGCAAGAGGCCCCCTGCGA
>PNND01000295.1 GCA_013824045.1 Rhodobacter sp.
CGGCCAACCCATCTTCATGGTCGTGGCTGACAGCCACCTTGCCGCCCGCCGGGCGGCCCGACTGGCCAAGGTCACCTATGCGGAACTGCCCGCGCTGCTGACGGTCGATGATGCGCTGGCCGCTAACAGCCGCTTCGAGCAAGGCCCCGTGATCTGGGCAAAGGGCGATACCGCCGCCGCGCTGGCCACCGCGCCCCATATAGTCGAGGGCCAGTTTGAAGTCGGCGGTCAGGAGCACTTCTACCTTGAAGGCCAGGTCGCCGCCTGCCTGCCGCTGGAAGGCGGCGATGTGCTGATCCACTCCTCCACCCAGCACCCGACCGAGATCCAGCACAAGGTCGCCCACGCCCTGCACATCCCGATGCATGCCGTCCGGGTCGAGGTGCGCCGGATGGGCGGTGGCTTTGGTGGCAAGGAAAGCCAAGGCAATGCGCTGGCCATCGCCTGTGCCATTGCGGCCACGCGCCTGAACCGCCCCGCCAAGATGCGCTATGACCGCGACGATGACATGATGATCACCGGCAAACGGCATGATCTGCGCATCCTCTACCGCGCGGGGTTTGATGCTAGGGGCCGGGTGACGGGGCTGGAATTCACCCATCTGTTCCGCTGCGGCTGGGCGCAGGATTTGTCGCTGCCCGTGGCCGACCGCGCCATGCTGCATGCCGACAACTGCTATCACCTGCCCGATATCCGGATCGAGAGCCACCGCCTGAAGACCAACACCCAAAGCGCCACCGCCTTTCGCGGCTTTGGCGGCCCGCAAGGGATGGTGGGGATAGAACGGGTGATGGATCACATCGCCTATGCCCTTGGCCACGATCCGCTGGCGGTGCGGCGGGCGAATTTCTACCGCCCGATGGGGCAACCGGGGCCAGAGTCACAGCCCGTGCAGACCACCCCCTATCACATGCCGGTCGAAGATTTCGTGGGCCATGACCTCGTGGCCGATCTGGAACAGTCCAGCCACTACCAGCAGCGCCGGGCCGAGATTGCCGCCTGGAACGCCGCAAGCCCGATCCTGAAACGTGGCATCGCTCTGACGCCGGTGAAATTCGGCATTT
>PNND01000137.1 GCA_013824045.1 Rhodobacter sp.
CGCCACCGCAGCCCCATCCGCACCTTCCGGCGTCAACAGCCACCAGCGGTTTTCAAACAGCGTGGCAAAGCCCGAATGCGGCCCGGAATGTTCGGTTCCCGCAATCGGGTGGCCCGCGATGAAATGCACGCCTTCGGGCATATGCGGGGCCACGGCGGCGATCACCGCCTGCTTCACCGATCCCACATCCGTGACGGTCGCACCGGGTGCCAGATGCGGCCCGATCTCTTCGGCAATCGCGCCCATCGCGCCCACCGGCACGGCCAGCACCACCAAATCGGCCCCGCGCACGGCATCCGCCGCCGTCTCGGTCACCCGGTCGCAGAACCCGATCTCCAGCGCCGCCGCGCGCGTCTCGTGGCTCCGCGCATAGCCCACGATCTCGCCCGCCAGACCCTTGGCCTTCATCGCATGGGCCATTGATGAGGCAATGAGCCCCAGCCCGATCAGCGCCACGCGATCATAGATCACGGTCATCACTTCACGCCCTTGAACTGCGCCACCGCATGGGCCACCCGCCGGCAAGAGGATTCATCCCCCACCGTGATCCGCAGGCAATGCGGCAGCTTGTATCCCGCTACCCGCCGCACGATCAGCCCCTGCTGCTGCAGGAACGCATCGCAGGCAATCGCCTCTTCCTCGGACGCAAATCGCGCCAGCACGAAATTCGCCATCGACGTATCCGAAGGCACGCCCAGTTCCGCCAGCGCCTCGGACAGCCAATGCCGCATCCTCGCGTTGTCGGCCCGGCAGCGGTTGACGAAATCCTGATCCCGCACCGCCGCCTCGGCGGCTTCCAGTTGCGTGGATGACAGGTTGAACGGCCCCCGTATGCGGTTCAGCACATCGATGATCGCCTTGGGCCCATAGCCCCAGCCGATCCGCAACCCGCCCAGACCGTAGATCTTGGAAAATGTCCGCGTCATCACCACGTTGCTGCGCGCCTCAAGGATCGCCAGCCCGCCATCATAGCCTTCGACATATTCCGCATAGGCCCCGTCCAGCACCAGAATGGCCTGCCGCGGCATCCCGTCGGCCAGCCGCGCGATTTCGGCCAG
>PNND01000017.1 GCA_013824045.1 Rhodobacter sp.
GCGCCCACATCACCGATCTGGCGCGGGAAATGGGCAGCCTAGGCGCATGGGTGCGGCTCCATTACGTCTACCCCTATCCCCATGTGCGCGATCTGGTACCGCTGATGGCGGAAGGCCTGATCCTGCCCTATCTCGACATCCCCTTCCAGCACGCCCACCCGGATGTCCTCAAACGCATGGCCCGCCCCGCCGCCGCCGCCCGCACGCTGGACGAGATTGCCGCCTGGCGCGCCACCTGTCCCGACATAACGCTCCGCTCCACCTTCATCGTGGGTTACCCCGGCGAGACAGAGGCGGAATTCCAGACCCTGCTCGACTGGCTGGAGGAAGCCCAACTCGACCGCGTCGGCTGCTTCAAATACGAAAACGTCCCCGGCGCGCGCTCCAACGCCCTCCCCGATCATGTGGCCGAAGAAATCAAGCAAGACCGTTGGGATCGCTTCATGGCAAAAGCGCAGGCGATATCCGAGGCGAAACTGGCCGCAAAGGTTGGAAAAGTGCTGCAGGTCATCGTGGATGAGGTGGATGACGAAGGCGCCACCTGCCGCACACAGGCCGATGCGCCGGAAATCGACGGCAACCTGTTCATCGATGAGGATTTCGCCTCCCTCTCCCCCGGCGATATCGTGACGGTGCAGGTGGAAGAGGCCGGCGAATACGATCTCTGGGGTCGCCTGACAGCTTGACCGGCGGGTCATGTGCCGCACATCCTGCCATGCAAAAGCCAGCAGGAGCCAGCCGATGACCGACATCCCGAAGATCGCCCAAAAAGCCCCCTACCCGATCGAGGCCGAGGCGGGAAAATCCTATTTCTGGTGCGCCTGCGGCGAATCGAAGAACCAGCCCTTCTGCGACGGCAGCCACAAGGGCACCTCCTTCACCCCGATCAAGGTCACGGCGGAAGAGGGCAAAAAGCTGTTCTTCTGCGGCTGCAAGGCATCGGCCAAGGCCCCCTTCTGCGACGGCAGCCATTCAAAGCTCTGATGTCGCACCCGGCTTGGCGCGGGCAGCCCCGCGCCTACCTTCC
>PNND01000069.1 GCA_013824045.1 Rhodobacter sp.
CCGACGCGGGCGGGTGGCTGGAAAGTGGATGTGAGCCGGGGTGAGCGGAATGGGCGGGTGTCGTCCGAATGGTTCAATCGGCCCGATGATGAGCGGTATCTGTCGCTGGATGATCTCTGGGCATCGGTGAAAGGCCGGTCTGAGCGCAGCCGCAGCCGGGTGGTGCAAACTGCCGACATCCGGGTCGAGGCATCGCGCGACAATGGCGAACGGCTGCATTTGATGCTGCCCAAGGCGCAAGAACTCGTCGCTCCGACGCATTGGGCCTTTGGCCAACTCGCCAGCATCGTTGGCGCCCCGGCCTCCTACTTGCGGCAGCTGCCAGCGCCGCTGGCGGGGATCAACCTGCAATACGGGCTGACCAATCACCGCGCCGAACAGGTGAAAACCTTCGAAACTGAAGACGGCCGCACGGAACTACGCGCAGTGACCGGCCCCGACTATGGCCGTATCCACGACCATGAACTGGTTGAGGCGGTTCAGCGGATCGCGGGCAATGGCACTGGCGACACGCGCTGGAAGGTGCCAGGCGTGCTCGACTGGTCGACCGGGGTCTACAATCCTGATGTCGAAATAAGCCGTGACACGACCACCCTTTATGCCTCGGACCGCGATATCTTCCTGTTCCTCGTCGACGATCACAACCCGATCGAGGCGGGCCGACTGCCCGATGGCTCGCCCGATCTCTACTTTCGCGGATTCTACTGCTGGAACTCCGAGGTGGGGGCGAAGACGCTCGGGATGGCGAGCTTCTACCTGCGGGCAGTGTGCCAGAACCGCAACCTCTGGGGCGTCGAGGATTTCCAGGAGATCACCATCCGCCACTCAAAATACGCCGCCTCCCGTTTCGCCCATGAGGCCGCCCCGGCGCTGACGCGGTTTGCCAATTCCTCGCCGCAGGGGTTCGTGAACGGGATCAAGGCGGCACGGCAGCAGATCGTGGCGCGGACGGATGAGGATCGGGATGACTTCCTGAGGAAGCGCGGCTTCTCGAAGGCGGAGTCGGGCAAGATCATCGAG
>PNND01000218.1 GCA_013824045.1 Rhodobacter sp.
GGCGGCATCCTTGGCGGCATTTCCACCGGGCAGCCGGTCATCTGCCGCTTTGCCGTGAAACCCACCTCGTCGATCCTCACCCCCCGCCGCACGATCAACGCCAAGGGCGAAGAGATCGAACTGATCACCAAAGGCCGCCATGATCCTTGCGTCGGCATCCGCGCCGTTCCGGTGGGCGAGGCGATGATGGCTTGTGTGATCCTTGATCACCTGCTTCTGGATCGCGGTCAGACGGCGGGCTTGCGGGGCAAGATCGGCTGAACCCTCAGGCCGGGCGGCGGCTGATCTGCACCGCCAGAATGCCGCCCGCCACCACCGCCACACCGATCCCGTCCAGCACGCCCATACTCTCGCCCAGCAGCAGCGCTGCGATCAGCGTGCCGAAGAACGGGTTTAGGAAATGGAACGTCGCCGCCCGCGTCGCCCCGATGCGCCGCACCAGCGCGAACCAGATCAGCGTGGCAGCCAGACCGGGGATGAACAGTTGGTAGACGAAGGCCAGCGCCAGTTCGGGTGTCAGGTTCACTTCCAACGTTTCGAACGGCAGCGACAGCGCGGCCAGCGCCACCGATCCCGCCAGCATCTGCAACCCCACCACCATCAAGAGCCCCGCCAGACCCCCCTCGCTCCCCGAGGCGGACCGCAGCGTCATGGTGGCCACCGCCAGTGCCAGCGCGCCCAGAATGCACAGCGCCACGCCCAGCGGATCCGCCCCGCCCGTCAGCCGCGTGCCCATGATCAGCGCCACGCCCGCGAACCCGGCCGCCAGTCCGGCCAGCCCCAAAGGCGGCAGCCGCTCTCCCCGCAACGCCCATGAAAGCGCCGCCACCATCAACGGCATGGACGCCGCGATGATCACTGCCAGCGACGCTTCCACCCATTGCATCGCCACAAAGTTCAGCCCCAGATAGGCCGCGTTCTGCAACAGCCCGAATGCCACCACAGACCGCCACTGCGCCCGGTCAAGCCGCCATTCTGCCCCCAGTGCACGCGCCACCGCTACGG